>CAYOVR010000033.1:2170-6595 GCA_964407465.1 uncultured Candidatus Saccharibacteria bacterium | reverse complement strand
TGATCCTGAAATAGCGCGGTGGATAACGACTGGTTGTTCATCTTCGCCTTTTTCGTTTTTGTAACCCAGTTCAAAACGAGCAGGTAAGTTAAAGTCGCACTGGATGGTGGCTAATTGCCATTCGCGGCCAATCGAATCTTTAAACATGAAGTCGAGCTTGGGACCATAGAAGGCAGCTTCACCGACCATTCGTTTGTAAGGCAGGTTATTAGCTTTAGCTGCTTGTTCTAAGCTAGCTTCGGCCATTTCCCAAACGCTATCTTCACCTAAGTACTTGGACTTATCTTCACCGCGAACGGACAGACTAACCCAATATTCATCGAGCATGCCGACAGCACTGTAAAATTCTGTAATCACCGAAACGATAATGCTAACTTCTTGTTCGATTTGCGAGACGCGACAGAATAAATGTCCGTCATCTTGAGTAATGCTACGAACGCGAGTTAGTCCACCAAGTTGTCCCGATTTTTCATCACGATATACAGTTGCAGGTTCAAAATATCGCACGGGCATATCACGATACGAGAATTGATTATCCGCGTAAAGTTGCATGTGATGCGGACAGTTCATCGGCTTCATAATAAACTTGTCTTCTTTTCCCTGAACGCGGAATAGTTCATCACCAAACTTAGCGGCGTGGCCAGAAGTTTCATACAATGCTTCTTTAGCAATGTGTGGGGTCCACACTCGGGAATATCCTTTGTCTTCGTGGAGTGACCACAAAAAATCTTCAATGGTTTTGCGAATTATCATACCCTTTGGTTGAATCAATGGTAGACCAGCACCAACTAACTCAGAGATAGTAAAGAGTTTTAATTCGCGACCAAGTTTTTTGTGGTCACGCTTTTCAGCTTCTTCACGCATATGCAAGAATTCATCTAAAGCTTCTTTAGTTTCAAATGCTAAACCATAGATGCGAGTGAGCTGGGGATTGTTTTCATCGCCACGCCAGTATGCACCAGCAATTTTATCAAGTTTAAAACTATCTGCATTGATTTCAGAAGTGTTTTCAACGTGGCCACCACGGCACAAGTCTGTAAATTCCCCAGTTTTGTAGAGTGAAACCGTATCAACTCCGCTATTTTGTTCGCTTGCACTAGCCTGGCCAGCATTGAGAATTTCATCAGCACTTGTTGTCCCAAATTTTTCCAGAGCGCTAATGAGTTCGAGTTTGAAAGGTTGGTCAGCGTCTTTAAAAAACTTTGCGGCATCAGTGGTGGAAAGTTCTTGTCTTTCGAAAGGTAATTTTTTTCCAACCAGCTTTTTCATCTTCTTCTCAATGTCTTTGAGATCGTCGGGAGTTACGGGCCGTGAAAGTTGGAAGTCGTAATAAAAGCCAGTTTCGATAACTGGACCGACACCGAGTTTGGCATCAGGAAAAACCTCAAGCACGCTCGAAGCAAGAAGATGAGCCAGAGAGTGGCGAATATTGTAAAGTTTGTCGTTGTCGTTCATGGGTTTGCTAACTTAATTATAGAGTGATATGCTAATAAACTTTGTGAAGGAAGGAGGAACGGACTTGAAGTTCATATTCGGACGATGTTTGATCAAGGTCGCCCTGTGTATTTGCTTCGTGTTTAGTTCGGTGGTAAATGCATACGGGTAT
This sequence comes from uncultured Candidatus Saccharibacteria bacterium, assembly GCA_964407465.1. Classification (GTDB taxonomy): domain Bacteria; phylum Patescibacteriota; class Doudnabacteria; order UBA920; family UBA920; genus JADZEH01. The sequence continues at coordinate 4,989 of CAYOVR010000033.1, read as the reverse complement.
TTCATTCATGATGGAGGAATCGATCTGGAAAGCTCCAGCACTTGGTTCGCTTTGTTGCTCTTGGCAATCTTCCTCATGACCGCCATCTGCGCCTTTGTCGACGAAATCCTGTGGAGGCTTCCGATCTGGATTACTCGTCTAGGCCACATACTTCTCGATCTTCGTGATTATGCTCTCGAGGTCGAGATTCCGTTTGCAGGAACACTACTACTAGCCATAACTTTGGCCACCATGGCTCTCGTGGGGGCCTGTCTTGGAAAGTAAAAACCCAGCATGTCGCTCTGGATCGAATCTGATTCAGAACAATATGCTGGGGTCTTTTGTATAGACGTTTCCGTCCCAGTTCGTTGCAACTTAATAGATGCAACCTTTTTTATTTAATTTGTGTAAACTCTCCGAGTGGTAGTCGGATCAGCGCTTACTTAATCTATTAATAGTATAGTAAAGAATTTTTGGAAAATCAACTGGAAAAAAATGATCCCCGTCTTCAGCATCCGTGGGGGAGGTGGATGCTGAAGAGCGGGGGTTGTGCTCCGAGGGGAGCAGGGGGGTCGATCTACCGAAGGTCGACGATGGTCGGCCGGTGGACCGGGAGATTCGTCGGGCGTTTTGCGATGGTGGTCGTGAGCGGTGCGATGAAGCGGAACATGGACGTGCTCAGGGTCCTCTGCGCCCGTTCGGGTGGCCGTTGCATGGCCTTCGCGCTACTGTCGAGTGCGGTGAGCTCGCCGACGCAGCGAGGTCTGCGGTACACGGCGGTCGGGCCGTCCTTGTTCAAGTCGTACTCGGTGTTGAAGTCGGCGATGGTCGTGTCGAGTGACGTCCTCTGGACGTTGGCGTAAGTAATGTTCGGCTCGACGACGCGTCGCGCGTAGTCGTTGTCAGCGTTCGACTGTGGCGTCGCCACCATGTTGCGGGGGACGTCCACTTTCGCGAACTCGGCGTTGAAGTCGTACTCGTTCGCCTTCGTGTTGGCGTTCGCCGTCACGGCGGGCAGAGCGAACATGGCGATCATCATCGAGATGATGAACAGCGTGCGTTTCAGCGTCTGTGACATCGATTCGACTCCTTGTGATGCGAAGAGGCGGTTTAACGACGCAAAACAGAGCGTCGTTATGGCGTTGATGCATTCCTCCGAAAACTTGGCTTAATTATATGGTTCGACTTTTAATCTGTCAAATAAAAAAAGTCCAGGCAACACTGAACGTACGACGTCGGTGTTACCTGGATAGGCGATTACTCGCCAGTGTTCTTTAGGATTGGCCAGTGGCAGAACTTCTGGAGTGATTCAAGTTCCAGTGTGGGGGTCTTACTTGGTGTGGGTGGGATGATTTTGGCAGGTATGTCGGCCAGATTTATGAAAGCCAATCCTTTAGATTGGAGGTATTATAGCACAAGCTCTAATTTTGGCTAACCATCGTAATTTCTGGAATCGCTTTAAGATCGCTGATTAGGTCGAGACTAATTCGAACTTGAGATTGAGTTTTTATTCTCTTGGGGTTATTTCCTTGGCCAACGCTGAGATAGACCTGGGCGTTTCCTGGATAGGTCTGTATGACATCCTTGATCTTGTTGAGCGCCACTGGATCATTGGCGTTGATCATGTGAATTACAACTTGTTTGTTCTTTTCCATTTCAGCTAAAGCCATGAGGTAAAGTTCGTCGTTGGGCATCTGCTGAAGTTCGTTAGCGATGATTTTTGTTTCCCCATCTTTGTCGGAAACTCTTCCCGTGACTTGGACAATCTTATCTAAATCTAAAAAGGGTACTGCTGTTGGCATGACTTTTGGAAAAACTAGCACCTCAACCGAACCCGTGGCATCTTCTAAAGTGAAAAAAGCCATTGGATCGTTCTTTTTTGTTAAAGTCCGTTTCATTTTTGAAATGATTCCACCTATGGTCACGAGCTGTTCGCCTTCGAGTGCTAAAACTTCGCGAATAGTTGGAAACGTACGTAAAACGGCTTTATAGTTGTCTAAAGGATGAGCTGAGATATAAAAATTAAGATGTTCTTTCTCCCAAAGTAACATTTCTTCTTGAGTTGCTGGGGCAGCATCTTGGAGGCGGAGCTTGCCAATTTTCAATGATGCTCCAAACAATGAATTTTGTCCTGAGTTCTCGGATTTAAAATGATCGCGAATAAAGTCTAGAACGTAGTCGGTATTAGCAAGGAGTTTGCCACGTTCATCAAATTTATCGAGCGCGCCCGCTTTAACCAAGGCTTCCCAAGAACGTTTGTTAAAGTTTTTAGCGTGACAGCGTACCAAGAAATCTTCGATTGATTCGAAATGTTTTATTCCACCTTCATTGCATTCAATAATTTTAGCAACAACATCAGTGCCTAAATTTTTTATGGCGTTCATGCCGAAACGAATGGTGTGATCATCAACAACAGTAAAGTCACCTTGTGATTCGTTAACATCGGGAGGTAAAACTTTTATGCCAAGCGCTTTACATTCTTCTACTGCCGCATAAATTTTGTCTTCATTACCACTCTCCGCGGTCATAACGGCGGCCATGAACTCCACAGGATAGTTTGCTTTCATGTAGGCCGTTTGGTAAGAGACTTGGGAGTAGCTTGCAGCATGTGCTTTACCAAAACCATACGCCGCGAAAGGCTCGATGAGTTTAAATAGTTCGTCAGCGCGATCGGGGCGCATCCCACCATTAACACAGCCTTCGGTGAATTTTACCCTTTGTTTAGCCATTTCTTCAGGAATTTTTTTACCCATAGCTTTGCGGAGTTTGTCTGCTTCTTCCCATGAGTAGCCTGCGATATTAATTGCAGTTAACAAAACATCTTCTTGATATACCAGCAA
>CAYOVR010000033.1:0-2160 GCA_964407465.1 uncultured Candidatus Saccharibacteria bacterium | reverse complement strand
ACGTTCAAGATAATCTTTCATACGTGGATCAAAAAATTGTATCGCGCGAGGATTATGACGACGTGAAATATATTCAGGAATAATTCCCATTGGTCCAGGACGATACAACGCGATCATGGCCATGATATCGAAAATGTTTTGTGGTTTTAGCTCTTTTAAGTAACGGGTCATACCCGATGAGCCGAGTTGAAACACGCCGAAGGTATGGCCATCGGACAAAAGCTTCATCGTTTTAGGATCGGGTTGTGGAAGTTTATTAATATCAATCGTAACGCCGTGCCTATTCTTAACGAGCTTCAGCGCTTCTTCGAGAATGCTCAAGTTGCGAATTCCCAACAAATCCATTTTGATAACCCCAATGGCGTGACTGTCTGCACCGACATCAAGAGAGTACATGTCGTATTGCGTAATCATACGTTCGCCGTCAGGTTCTTTTTGTAGCGGGGTGTAGTCGGTGAGCGGGGTAGGTGTAATAGCTAAGGCTGCAGCGTGAATGGAAGCGTGTCTCGCGCCGCCTTCTAATTTCCTCGCGACGTCGACAACTTTTTTTGTTTCCGCATCGCTATTGTAAACTTGCTTGAGCTCAGGGTTCATCTCGAGTGCTTTGGTGAGCGTCATCTGAAAACCTTGCTTACCAATCGGAATCATTTTAGCGATGCGGTCACATTTACCATAAGGTACGGCTAAAGCACGACCGACATCGCGGACGGCGGCGCGAGCCATCATGGTTCCGAACGTAATAATCTGGGCAACTTTATCACGACCGTAACGTGCCGTAATCCATTCAATGGTTTCATCACGACGTGTATCAGAAATATCCAAATCTACATCAGGAGGAGTTGGACGAGAGGCAGTTAAAAAACGTTCGAATGGAAGCTGGTAGTAAATTGGATCAATCGCACTAATCCCTAGAACATGTCCAACAATGCTACCCGCAGCGGAACCACGAGTGTTAGTGATGGCACCAATTGAATGCGCGCCTTTAACAATGTCAGCAACCATCACAAAGTATGGGGCAAATCCTTTTGGTTTGATAATACCTAGTTCGTAATCAACGCGCTCGCGAATTTCGTCTGGGAGTACGCCATTTTTGTCAGCGTACATTTTATGAACTTGAGTTTCGACTTCTGCTGTAAGGTAATCTACTGAATTAGTGTTTGGTGTCAGTTCAACGTTGGCGAAATATCATTGATTAATCGGAATATCGAGTTCACACAAATCAACAACTTTTTGGGTGTTGGTTACGGCTTCAGGGATGTCTTTAAATAGTTCAGCCATTTCTTCGGCTGATCTCAGCCATAGACCGTGTCCTCGCATATCTAAACGATTAACGTCTGGTACGGTGCGGCCAGTACCAATGCAGACCAGGACATCTTGGGCTTCTTTGTCTTCGGGGTGAATGTAATGACAATCACCAGTAGCTACGACGTTTAAGTCATATTCTTTGGCTAGTGCGACGAGTCTGCGATTCAGTTCGCTTTCGCGAGTCTGGTCCTCAGGTTTTTCGGCGTTGAGTTGAATTTCGATAAAAAAGTTTTGTTTGTCAAAAATATCAAGATAAATTTCTAAAACTTCCTTACCTTTGGTCTCGCTTTCCATGACAGCGCGTGCGACTTCGCCACGTTGGCATCCTGAAAGCGCGATCAAACCTTCAGCGTGTAGTCTTAATAGTTCCTTGTCGACTCTGGGCTTATAGTAGAAGCCTTCAGTGTGAGCTTTGGTCGCAAGCTGCATTAAATTTTTGTAACCAGTGTCGTTCTTGGCAAGAAGTGTAATGTGAAAATAGTCAGCGTCGGTTTTACCTTCTTTATCCAAACGACTTCGTGGCGCAACATAGCTTTCCATTCCGATAATTGGTTTGATCCCAGCTTCAATACAAGTGTTGTAAAATTCGATAGCACCGTACATAACCCCATGGTCAGTCATGGCCAAACTAGTCATTCCTAATTCTTTTGCTCGATCAACTAACGGACTTATTTTAGACAGTCCGTCGAGCAAAGAATAGTGGGTATGGCAGTGAAGGTGGGTAAAGTTCATTTTTTAAAGTAAAATCAAGCGATTGCGAGAGGAAATAGAACCTTTACAGTATATCAAAAATCGCGTTCATTTGTTATACTATATTTAGTACGAAATTAAAAACAAAACGAACAAAAAAGTAAG
>CAYOVR010000032.1:0-12755 GCA_964407465.1 uncultured Candidatus Saccharibacteria bacterium | reverse complement strand
GGCAACTAGCAAGACGTGCCAGTTCCGAATCCCGTGAGGGGGTTTCAACGTGCCAGGCCCTGCCCCCTCTTCGAGCCCTGACCGCCAGTCACGCCCCGGCCGCGACATCCCGTGGACTGACATCCCGTCGACCCCTCGCACAGGCAAGGCGCCGGCCGTCCCGAAGTGGGCGACGCTGACCCCGCTCGCCCGCCAGTGGTGGACGTGGGCATGGAAGCTGCCCGTAGCCGCGCTGTGGGGCGAGCACGAGTTCCCGATGGTGGCCCGCCGAGCCCAGCTCGAAGCAACGTGGCAGGAGACCCGTGACGAGAAGCTGTTGACGGAAATGCGCCATCTCGAGGCTGCGTTGCTGCTGACGGCCAAGGCGCGCAAGGAGGCGCGAGTGCGGATCACCGACGAGGCGCCCGCACCCAAGGCGAAGCCGGCGGACGAGCTGGCGAGGCGCCGCCGCCGAGTGTTGGACGCGCAGGCCGGCTAGGTGCCCTGGCGCGGTCCCGAGTACGAGGGCGAGTTCCCGTCGCTCGGGTGGCAGGTGATCGACTTCCTCGAAGCGGGGGTGAAGGTTCCGGCCGGGCCGCTGTACGGCCAGGACATCGAGCTGACCGCCGATCAGGTGCAGTTCTTCGTTCGCCTCTACGCCATCACCCCGGACCCGGTGCCGCGGTTCGTGTACCGGCGTGCGTGCCGGATGGGACCGAAGGGCAAGGGCAAGTCGCCCGAGGGGGCGATGTTTTGTCTGGCGGAGTTCGCCGGGCCGGTGCAGTTCGACGGGTGGGACGCCAACGGCGAGCCGGTCGGCAAGCCGAGGGACTACCCGTGGGTGCAGGTGGCCGCGTGCTCGGAGGAGCAGGACCACAACCTCTACGGGCCGCTGCGGGAGATGGTCGCGGAGTCGCCCTACCTGGACGAGCTAGGCATCGACTTGGGCAAGACCCGTATCGAGTTCCGCAACCGGCCGGGGAAGCTCGAGCCGGTGTCCGCTAGTGCGGGTGCCCGCGAAGGCCAGCCGATCACTGCCGCTGCGCTCGAAGAGACTGGCTTGTGGTTGCCCGGCAAGGGCGGCCCGAAGTTGGCCGCCGTGCTGCGCCGCAACGCCGGCAAGACGAACGGCCGGACGGTCGAGTTCACGAACCCACCGGCGCTAGGTGAACGTTCGGTCGCGGAAGCCACTCTTGCCGCCGCTGAGAAGTCTGAGCGTGGCCTGCTGTTGGACTGGGCGCAAGGCGAGCTGGTCGCGGACCACAAGGCCCCGGAGAACCGGGAACGGGTGCTCGCCTCTTTGGCAGAGGCGTATGACGACGGCGCCGGGTCCCCCGTGCCGTGGATCGACTTGCAGCGCCAGTACGAGGAGCTGCTCGACTCGGATGTGACCGTGGCCGACGGTCTGCGGTTCTACTTCGCTCTTGCCCGCAAGGCTGAGAACCGGGCGTTCGACCCGGTGCGGTTCGATGCTCTGGCCGAGTCTCGGCCCGGTCGGCCGTGGTCGGTGGACGGCTACGAACTGGCGAACATCGGCCCGTCTCCGGTCGCGGAGGACGAGCCGGTGGTGCTGATGTTCGACGGTGCCCGAACCCGTGACTGTGCGGTGTTCTCTGCGTGGACGCTCGACGAGGTCCCGCACCACTTCCATGTGGCGTCGTGGGTGCGCCCGTTCTCTGCCGACGCCGACTATCAGCACCCGCGTGGCGAGATTAGGGCCGCGGCCCGCGAGTTCTTGGACACGCACCGGTGTGTGCTGTTCGCCTACGACTCGTCGTTCCACGAGATGGATTCGCTCTATGCGGACTGGGTCGACGAGTGGGGCGAGGCCGACGACAAGGGCTCGGGGCTGATGGTGGCGTTCCCGACGGCTTCCGGCCAGCGGATGCAGCAGGCGCTGCTGGCGGTGCGTGAGGACATGCGCGCCGGGCTGTTGTCGCATGACGGTCACCCGGTGATCACCGAGCACGTCCACAACGCTGTTGCGGAGAAGAACCGGGGCGGGTGGTTGACGCTGGCCCGTGAGAAGGACTCGTCGAAGATCGACGGTTCGGTGACCTTCACGTTCGGTCATTCGCTGATCCCGTTGGCCCGGTCGCTGGCTGAGTTGTCCAAGCCCCTCGTGCTCGAGGGTTCGTTGATGGCGTGAGGAGGTGCGGCCGTGGTCTCGATTGACGTGATGCTCGATGACATCCGCACGGAGGCCCGGTCTCTGGACCCGGCGAAGGTCGCGGCCACGGTCTTTGCGTTCCCGTTCGTGGCGGTGGGGTGGCTGCTGGTGCAGGCGTCCCGGCTGGTGTTCGGCATCGGCGCGTTTGCATGGTCGGCCGGTGTGGTCGGTTGGCGTCTGGCCGGCGGTTCGCCTGACGGCACGCGGCCCGAGTTCGTGTCCGGTCTGGTGTCGCTTGCGGTCGTGGTGTTCGTGGCCGTCCGGGTGTTCGCCTGATGGGCCTGCTCGAGCGCATGGCCGAGGTGAAGGCCGAGAGCATGGCCCGGGCGTGGCCAACCGGCGAGACGGTGATGTTGGCCGGCAACAAGGGCCACGACGACGCACGGTTCTCGCCCGAGAACTATGGCGACTACCTCGCCACGTCGAACGACATCTACGCCTGCGCCAACCTGCGCGCCAAGCGCATGAGCCGCCTTAACCCGCTGCTGTTCGACGGGTACGGCACCGACCGGGTGACCGTGACCGAACACTCGGCGGTCGACCTGCTCCGCAAGGTGAACCCGTTCTGGACGTTCCAGCGGCTGATGCGGATGGACGAGCTCTCCATGTGTGTGTGGGGTGAGACCTACTGGGCGGTGCAGCGTGACGGCCGGGGCAACCCGGTTGAGATCTGGTGGATGAAGCCGTCGCAGGTTCGGCCGATCGTGCATGAGTCCAGCTACCTCTCCGGCTACAGCTACCAGCCGGCGAGCGGTGGTGACCCGATCCGGTTCGGTGTCGACGAGGTGATTTGGTTCCGCTACCCGAACCCGATCGACCAGTTCTCTGCGCTGTCCCCGTTGGCCGCTGCCCGCCTCGCTGCGGACACCGCCACGGACATGACGAAGTCCAATCAGGCGATGTTCCGCCAGGGGATGCAGATGGCGGGGACGATCACCCCGCCGTCGGACGGCAACCGTGCCGTGTCGTTCTCGTCGGACCAGGCGACCGAGTTGGAGACGGACCTCGCTAACCGGTTCACCGGGTCGCGTAACGCGCACCGGTGGGCGGTGCTGCGCTTCGACGCCAAGTTCAACCCGATGGGTGTTACCCAGAAGGACGCCGACTTCATCGCCGGGCTCAACATGACGTTCCGTCAGGTGTGCCGGGTGTACGGCATCAGCCCCGCCCTGCTGGGTGACCTCGAGCACGCCACCCTCGCCAACGTCGCCAGCTTCGACCTGGCCCTGTGGGTCGAGTTGCAGTGTGACGCCGACTTCCGTGCGGCGGAGATTACCGAGCAGTTCTTGCCGATGTTCCGTGACGGGCCGGACGAGATGGAGTGGGACTACTCGCGCATTCCGGCGCTACAAGAGGCTGAGACGTCCGTGTGGGACCGTGAGGCGCAGCAACTGGACCGCGGCGTCGTGACTGTCAACGAGGTCCGTGCGGGCCGTGGGAAGCCTCCTGTGCCGTGGGGCGACGCCCCGTGGATGCCGGTCAACAAGGCGCAGGTGGGCGACGACGAGCACAACCCGTCGAACGAGCCGCAGGTCGCGCAGGCGCCTACGCCCGAGGTGTTCGACGACGAGGAGACGGCCGACATGCGCCGGATCTTGTCGGCTTTCAACGGCCACGGCCGACGACCGCAAGGAGCATTGACGTGAACGACTACATGCGGGCTTTCGTCGAGAGCACGCCTGACGCCGAGGGGCCGCTGCGTTTCGTGGCTGGCACTGCCGGCATGAAGATGGACGGCCGGGACTACCGCATGGACGGGATGGACCTCGGCCGCTACCAGTCGAACCCGGTGGTCATGTGGTGCCACGACATCGGGTCACCCCCGATCGGTCGCGGCGTGGCCAGCATCGAAGGCGACCGCCTCATGCTCGACGTCGAGTTCGACATGGCCGACCCGTTCGCCGCTGAGATCGACGGCAAGTACCGGCGCGGGTTCTTGAACGCCGTGTCGATGACCGCCATCCCGACCGACGGCACCCGCCGTGGTGTCGTCAAGTCGTCGGAGCTGGTCGAGGTGTCGGCGGTGCCGATCCCGTTGGACCCCGACGCCTTGCAAGTCGCCGGGCAGCGTGCCATGCGCCGACTTGGTATCGACCTGCTCAACCTGGCCGACCTCGGCCGCACCGTCACCGATCTTGAAGCCGAGGCACCCGCCCCGGCCGATGAGCCTTCTTCCCAGGGTGCAGCAACGTCCGAAGTGCTCGAGGCCATCGCCGGCATCGCCGCACGGCTGGACGCGCTCGAAGGGTCCAAGGAGGTCGACCCCGCCGACACGGCGAACGACCTCGATGCGCTGTCCGCACTCGCGGCGACGCTGCCACCGCCCAAGGAGGGCATGAACAATGGCTGAACCGACCACCTCCACGGTCGAGGCTGTCGCCGCGGACATCAAGGCCCGCCTCGACGGAATCGACGAGAGCATCGCCGAGAAGACCAGCGACGCCAAGCTCACCGAGCTGGTGCGTGGCTTCCTGCCTGACCTGCTAGAGGATCTGTCCTCGGATGAGCAGGCCGAGTGGGTCCGCAAGCTCCGCTTCGGCAAGAACGAGGGCGACGCTCGCCTCGTCGGCTCGAAGTACGCCCGCCACGGCATGAGCGTGTCGGACATCGAGTGGCTGCACGATCAGCAGCGGTCCATCCAGGGCCAGCGCCGCACCGAGCACGACGGCGGCGCCGGCGCCTACGAGGGTCCCTCCGAGGAGCTGGCCCGCACGTTCGGCGCCATCTCCTCGGCCCGCTACGAGGACAACGCCGACATCGAGGCCGCCGAGCTCGCCAGCTTGGAGGGTCGCGGCTCGGTCGAGCTGATCGACGCCTACAAGCGTGCGATGGACACCGCCGAGTCGGGCTACGGCTCGTCGCTCGTCGGCGCCCAGTACGTCGGCGAGTTGTGGGACGCCCCCCGCAAGCTGGGCCGGGTGTTCCCGCTCATCAACAGCTTCGAGATGACCGACGCCACCGCCTACCTGCCGGTGGAGGCCGACCTCGCCGAGATGCTGTTCGTCTCGGAGTCGACCGCGAACAACTCGAGCAACTACACCACCAGCAAGACCGGGTCGAACCGGGTGACCGTGTCCGCCAAGAAGTTCGTCATCCACCAGATGTGGTCCGGCGAGCTCGACGAAGACAGCATCATCCCGTTCGTTCCGTTCCTGCGTGCCCAGGGTGCCAAGTCGGTCGCGCACTACGCCGACTCGCTCGTGCTCAACGGTGACACCACCAACGCCGGTACCGGCAACATCAACCTGGACGACGCCGACCCCGCCGACACGAAGCACTACCTCGCGTTCGACGGTCTCCGGCACGCCGCCCTGGTGGACAACACCGGCAACGCGCTCGACGGTGGCACGCTCACCCTGGCCGACCTGATGACCCTCAAGGGCTACATGGTGGACAGCACCTACCTGATGGACTGGGGTCACCCGGACAACCCGGAGGATCTGGTCTACGTCTGCGACCCGGCCACGGCCGACACCATCTCGCAGCTTGAGCAGGTGCTCACGGTCGACAAGTTCGGCCCGCAGGCCACGGTCCTCACCGGCCAGCAGGCCCGCGTCCTCGGTCACCCGCTCATCTCGTCCATCGCGATGAGCAAGACCGAGGCCGACGGCAAGGTGTCGACCACCGGCTCCAACAACACCAAGGGCCAGGTCACCGCGTTCCACCGTGGAGGCTTCACCGCCGGCTGGCGTCGCCGGGTGCAGCTCGAGACCGAGCGGCTCCCTGCGTCCGACCAGACCCGTCTGGTGTACAGCCTCCGCATGGGCTTCGGCCGCTACAGCCCGACCGGTTCCGCTTCCGGCATCGAGGCCACGGCGACCGCCTACAACATCACCGTCTGAGCCTGACGGTTGCGGGGGCGGGGTGCCTTGTGTGCCTCGCCCCCGCCGCACCACCCCGCACGTTCCGAACAAGGAGGGCGTATGCCCCGCTTCACCGTTAAGCACAACTACTCCGCCGAGCGTGCGGGCGCTTCCCTCGACCAGTTCGGTCCGTGGGTGAAAGGCGACGAGGTCGAAGTCGACGAGGGCGACGCCGAGTGGGTGAACGCCGACTCTGCCGGCACTCTGGTGCCCGTTACGGCGAAGTCGTCCAAGCCCGCCGCCAAGAAGTCTGACCCGTCTGCGCCGAAGGCTGACCGCGAGGGCGGCCCGGTGATGTCGGGCGACTCGTCGAACCTGACGAAGCCGAAGGGCGGCTGAGATGCGTGTGAACTTCGTGCACGCCGATTCCGATTCGATTACCTACAGCGCTGCGGCGCAACTGGTGGTGTGACGATGGCTCAGAACTGGGGGTCGTGGACCCGTTGGACTCCGACGCTGACCGCGTCGACGACCAACCCGAGCCTCGGCACCGGGGCGACCGCACGCGGCGGCTACATTCAGACCGGGACGTTGGTCAACTTCTGGGTGCAGTTCACGCTTGGCACCGGGGCCACCGCCGGGGAGGGGTTCTACCAGTTCGACTTCCCCGTGACGCCGGTGGCGATGGCCCGCTCGATCGGGACCGGGTTCGCTGTGGACTCCTCGGAGTCGTCGAAGGCTTACCCCCTTGTGGTGATGGTGTCGCCGCTGTTCGGTGATGCGCTGTCGACTTCGCAGATCAACCCGTTCATGTTGTCGATCGAGACTTCGGGGACTATTCCCGAGATCAGTGTCGGCGCGGGTGTCCCGTTCACGTGGGCCGCCGGTGACGAGATCAACGTTAACGGCTGCTACGAGGCGGCCACCTCCTGACATGGCGGTGACGAATGGGTACGCCACGCAGGCCCAGCTCAAGTCGTACGTGGACCAGGGCGGCACCATCACCCTGACGTCGGGGGACGACACCGAGCTGGACGCTGCGATCACTTCGGCGTCCCGTCAGATCGACGCGCACTGCAACCGCCGGTTCTACCTCGACGGGTCAGTGTCGGCGCGGGTGTTCGTGGCCGAGGTTCCGTCGCTGCTCAAGGTGAACGACTTCTCGACGACCACCGGGCTGATCTTGAAGACCGACACCACCGGCAACGGCACCTTCGACCGCACATGGACGACGGCGGACTACCAGTGCGAACCGCTCAACGGCGTCAACGAGGGCCTGGAGGGGTGGCCGTTCTGGCGCATCCGGGCGATCGACGACGAGTCGTTCCCGGTGGACCCCACCGGCCGTGCCCGTGTTCAGGTGACCGCCAAGTGGGGGTGGGCCGCGGTGCCTGACGCCGTGTTCCAGGCGTGTCTGGTGCAGTCCCTCGCGAACTTCAAGCGCAAGGACGCCCCGTTCGGTGTCATCTCGTTCGACGAGTACGGCAGTGTTCGCACCGGCCCCGACATCGAGAAGGCCGCGCAGTCGCTGCTGGCGCCGTACCGTCGAGGCGACATCGTCCGGGCTGTCTGATGGCGTTCGACCTGGGGGCGATGCGCTCGGGGCTCACGACCCGTCTGGCGACCGTCACCGGGCTGCACGTCTACCGGACGGTGCCGGACGACATCATCGCCCCTGCGGCGATCGTGGCGCCGGCTGAGACGTTCATCGACTACCACGCCGCGTTTGCCAAGGGCCTCGCGGTGGCGAACTGGCGGGTGATCGTCGCGACCGCTCGGACGATGAGCGCTGAGGGGCAGAACCTGCTGGACGATTACCTGTCGTCGGGGACCGGGCAGACGGTGTCGCTGATCGACGCGCTCGAGGCCGACAAGACGTTGGCCGGCGCGGTCGACGACATCCACGTGTCGGTGGGGAGCTCCTACGGCGAGGTGAAGTGGAACGAGACGGCGTCGTACTTCGGTGCGGAGCTGATGGTCGCGGTTCGGGTTGACCGGCAATGAGGGAGGTGGTCGAGGTGGCTGACAAGAACGAGGCCCCAAGGGTCGACAACACGTTGACGTTGACTGTTTGCGGCGCCCGTGTGGTGAACGGTCACACGTCCGGTGAGACGTTCACGGTCGACCTCGGGGACGAGGGCACCGACGAGCGCGCGGCGAATGAGCGGCAGGTGCGTGCGTGGATCATGGGCGGCCATGTGGTCGACCCGGTGCTGTCCACCCGCAAGCGCAAGCGCAAGACGAAGGCGGTGGACTGATGGCCTACGCGCTGACTGACGCTCTGATCCTGATGGGCGGCTACAACATCTCGGGGGACCTGAATCAGGTGTCGGTCGCGCTTGAGGGTGGCGAGGAGACTGACACCACGTTCGGTGACACGTTTCACTCGCGGCCTGGTGGCCAGGTGGGTGATGTGAAGATGTCGGCTTCCGGGTTCTGGCAGTCGGCTACGTCGGCGGCGCCTGACCCGGTGGCCATCAACGCGCTTGGCACCGCCGGTTCGCTGGTGACGGTCGCGGCGTCGTCTGCGGTCGGGTCGACCGCGTACCTGCTCGGCGTTCACGAGGGCAAGTACGCGTTGGACAACACGCACGGGTCGGTGTCGGCGTTCACGTTGGAGACGTCGGGGTCGGTCGGGTTCGGCGTGGCCCGGGGCTTGCTGATGCTCGCGTCGACGGTGACCGGGTCGACCACGGGGAGCGGGTTCCAGTTGGGCGCGGTCGCGGCTGATCAGGACGTCTACATCGCGATCCATGTGACGGTTGCCGGGACGACGGCCGACATCATCATCGAGTCGGATGACAACGGGTCGTTCACGTCTGCAACGACACGGTCGACGACGACGGCGACGACGACGGGCGCTGCTGTGGTGGCGCCGGTGTCGGGTGCGATCACGGACGACTACTGGCGTGTGCGGGTGGCGAACGTGACCGGGTCGTTCCTGATCGCGGTCGCGGTCGCCATCAAGTGATCTGACCCCAAGCCTCTTCCCAGCGGACCCCCATCCCAGCAGCACCGAACATCTAGGAGGGCCGCCCGATGGCCACGTTCGTTTCCACCAATGCTCACGTCAACGTCAACGCCGTCGACCTGTCCGACGACTGCACCAAGCTCGGGCTGGACATCTCGGCCGACGAGCTCGAGGACACCGCTTTCGGCGACACGTTCCGGTCGCGCATCGGCTCGGCGCTCAAGGACACGTCGTGGTCGCTGGACTTCAACCAGGACCACGCCTCCTCGCAGGTGGACGCCACCCTGTGGGCTGCGTTCAACACGGTGGTGACGGTCTACGCGAACCCGGCGACCAGCTCGACGGGTGCGACGAACCCCCGCTACTCGCAGTCGGTGCTGATCTCGAAGTATGCGCCGTTCGGTAACGCGGTTGGTGAGTTGGCGACGGTGTCGTGTCAGTGGCCGGGTGCCGGCGCTCTGACTCGCGCCACGTCCTGACCGGTGGGCACGTCGTCGTCTGCTGCCCAGTTGGCGGCGAAGTTCGGGCAGGCCGCGGTGGCGTTGTCCGACGCGGAGCGTGAGGGTGTGCGTGAGGCGGGGATCGTCGCCAAGGCGATATTTATTGCGGAGTTGCCGACTCGGCGTATGTCGGGGGTTGGCCGCAGTGGTGCGAAGTTGGGCGCTCGGTTCACGCAGCCGAAGGGCTCGCCGCCGTACACGGTGGTGTCTTTCACCGGCCCGGTTCACCTGTTGAACAACCGGATTGGTCGGCACCTGATCGGCCCGAAGGGGTGGCGCCGTGCCCGTGGGGCGAAGGGTCGCCTCAAGTTCACGGGCGGCGACGGCGAGATCCGTTCGGGTGTCGTGTTGCACCCAGGCGTCGCGGGCAAGAAGTTCGCTCCGAACGCTGCCCGCAAGGCCGCCGCCGCTGCGCCGAAGCAAATCGAGATGGCGACCGGGCGGGCGCTCCGCAAAGTCTTCTAGTTCGCCCCGTAAGGCGGGGTGTTTGTGCCTCTGGGAAGAGGACGGTTGGGCCGGGGGCGACCCCGGCCCTTCCGCTTTCCCAGGGTTGTCCCCCTCTTCCCAGACACGAAGGAGAAGCACCCGTGCTCACCCTGACCACGCCCGCATTCCGGGCGCTCCCACCAGACCGGCACGCCGCCGTCATGGACTGGCTCCGCACCTACCACGTCGACCACCTCGGCTACCCCGAGTGCGTCACCCACGTGGCCGTCCACGACGACGGCCTGGTCGAGATCCGGGTCAAGGAGTGGGACCGGTCGGCCGGTGGCGGCATCCGGTTGGGTCCCGACGGCAAGCCCTACACCATCACTCGCGAGCACGGGTCGTGGACCGACGGCATCGAACGTCCCGAGCTCGGCCCGGTGCCCGACGGCGCCTGCCTCGAGTCCACGTTCGAGAGCGTGCTCGACGGGCCGCTGCCGCCGCTGGTGGCAGCCGCGTTCGGGGCGGTGACCGCGGATGCCTGAGGCCCGCAAGGTTCCCGCCAAGAAGGCCCCGCCGGTACCGAAGGCGCTTGACGCCGACCGGTTCTGCGCCGAGGTCATGGCGCACCGTCACACCGGCAAGTTGGCCGACATCGTCCAAGCGGTTCTCAAGGCTGCGGGTGACGGGCCGTCGTCGCTGCGGTGGAAGATCACGCTCGACCCGTTGGGCGACGACTACACCGGCCGCACCATCACCGAGGACACGTTCTCGCTGCCCGCTGCGGTGACCGCCGAGCGGATCGCCGGGCACTCGTGGAAGTCGCTGTCGCCCACCGAGTCGGCAGAGGACTGCTACGCGTTGCTGCTCGGGTGGCTGATCGAGGACGAGCAGATGGCGTCGACTGACGCTGAGGCGCTGGTCCGGTCCAAGGTCAACCTCGACAACTTGGCCGACATGCTCGGCGTGTACGAGGTGCACCATGGCCCAAAAGAGGATGGGACCCGGAGTGGGCCGAGTCCTGGCTGATCACGGGCACGCAGGTGTGGGGGTGGCCGCCGGATGTGACGAGGCGGCAGACGGTCGGGGATCTGCGGCTGTTGGGTCGCGCTTTGTTGGAGTCGAAGGGGTGATGCGCTAGTGGCACTGTCCGAACGACTGGCCATCATCATCACGGCAAATGGTGCCGGGGCCATCCAGGAATTTCGCCGCATCGAGACGTCCGCGGCCCGTTCGGTCGGGAAGGCTGAGACGACCGCCGGGAAGTTCAAGGCGAACGCGTCGCGTATCGGCGCCGGCATGCTGATCGTCGGCGCGGCGGTCGTGGCCGGTATGCGGGTCGCGGTCGCTGAGGCCGAAGAGGCGGCCCGTGTGGGCCGTCAGACCGACGCGGTGATCCGGTCGACGGGTGGCGCGGCGAACGTGACCCGCGGTCACCTGGAGGGCCTGGCGCAGTCGTTGTCGAAGGTCGCGGCGGTCGACGACGAGGTGATCCAGTCTGCGGGCAACGTCCTGCTCACGTTCAAGTCGGTTGCGAACCAGACGGGCGAGGGCGCACAGATCTTCGACCGGGCGACCACGGCGGCGCTGGATATGTCGGCGGCGCTCGGGACCGACCTCCAGTCGTCGGTGCTCGCGCTGGGCAAGGCCCTCTCGAATCCGGTTCAGGGGCTCACAGCGCTTCGCCGGGCGGGTGTCGACTTCACGCAACAGCAGCGTGATCAGGTCGCGGCGATGGTCGCGGTTGGCGACACGTTGGGCGCGCAGCAACTCATCATGTCCGAGGTCGAGTCGCAGTTCGCCGGGCAGGCCGAGGCAGCCGCTACGGCCACCGACCGGATGGGTGTGGCGTGGGGCAACTTCTTGGAGAAGCTGGGCGGGCCGACCGCCTCGGCGCTCGAGGGCCTGTCGATGCAGATCGAGGACCCGCTGGTCATGTGGCGGGACTTCGCGGGGGCGTTGGACAGCCCCATCGAGATCGAGTGGAACGGCGAGACGTTGTCCCGCATGGCCGCCGAGCTCGGCATCGGCAAAGAGGCGTTGGACGCTTTCGGCAAAGAGGCCGAGGACGCGTCCGGGTCGGTCGAGGAGTTGTCCGAGGCGATTGACATCTACCTGGGCCAGCAGTTCGACGTGCCGGAGGCGACCCGTCAGGCGGGCGAGGCGTTCTCAGAGATGATCACGAAGTTCACCGACGGCGAGTCGACGTGGGCTGATCAGGCGGCGGCGCAGCAGGAGTACGTCACCGGGGTGGCCGGGGTCATCACGGCGATGTCGGAGCAGGGTGCGTCGCAGCAGGCGGTCGACGATGCGTTGCGGTCGAACATCGGCTCGCTGCGTGCGGCTCGCGACGCCGGGCAGATCACTGGCGAGCAGTTCGTGACGTTGCGCGACCAGATCCTCGGGATTCCGCACGGGCACGAGACGAAGGTGTTGACGCCGGGTGCGCGTGAGGCGCAGGAGAACATGCGGATCCTCAAGGAGGGGATCGAGCTGGTGCCGATCAAGAAGTCGGTGCCGGTGTCTGCCCCCGGTGCACGTGAGGCCACCGCCGACGCGTGGGGCTTCAAGAATGTGTTGGACGCCATCCCGAAGAGCAAAACCACTTACGTGAACGTGGTGACGACCGGGTCGGCGCAGATCACCAAGAGGGCCGGTGGCGGACCGGTCGAGTCGGGGCGGATGTACCTCGTCGGCGAGGACGGCCCGGAGTTGGCGATGTTCGGCGGTTCGGGGTCGATCATCCCGGCCGGCCCGACCGCTCGGATGATGAGCGGCGGCGGTGGGTCGAGCGTCGGCGGCGGCGGCTCGGTGGTCATCAACATGACGATCAACGGCACGGCCACGAAGGCGGACGGCCAGGCGGTCGTGGACGCGCTGCGCCGCTGGCAGCAACGCAACGGGCC
>CAYOVR010000031.1:2560-12819 GCA_964407465.1 uncultured Candidatus Saccharibacteria bacterium | reverse complement strand
AAATTTTACTAGAAGCGGGAATAGTCCCGTGAACTAAAATTGACGTGTCGGGAAGTGAGCGGACGTAGTCGCGCACCTGCACAAACGCCACGATACTAAAACCTGCGAGTACAGCAGTGCTGTAGTACAGAATTTTTTTGAGCGTTTGTGTTTGCATGGGTGCTCCCTCTATTGCCATGACTCTGTGCAAGCGCTACTTTCGATGTCAAAGCGTGCGCGCACCTCTCATGTCAATTTTATTTTTAGTTTTTTTATTGCATAGCTTATTAGTGTAACAAACATGACATGATGCAGCAACGTTTGCTATACTAAGCGTGATGTTTAAATTTTTCAAAATAATTTTTAGCGCAATACTTGTCGTCGCGCTCTCAATAGTCGTGCTTGATGCTGGATTAATTTTTATTTTTTCGCACTATCGACCAGAAATAAAAGAGGCAGATGCGATAATTGTGCTTGGTGCTGCGATAAATAGTGATGCGGCACGTAACCGTGCTCTTGAAGGGTTGCGACTCTTCGAGGAAGGCAAGGCACCAATCATAGTCGCGACTGGTGGTAAGATTGCTGATCCAGATATTTCTGAAGCACAGTTCATCCAAAAAGTTATCAACAAGAATTCGCAAAAAAAACCGCAAATAATTTTGGAAGACCAATCGGGTAACACTTACGAGAACATAAAAAATTCTCGGGAGAAGTTAGGCGATGCAGACAGTGTCATTATCGTCAGTGATGATTTTCATTTGGCCAGGGGAGTCTTGCTTGCCAAAAAATTTGGTTTCAAAGAAGTCTCATGGAGTTCACCGACTCAAGATTACTATCAAGACCCAGAGCACCGTTTCTATTACTTTCGTGAGTTTGCGGCGATGCTGAATTATATTCCTAAGTTTTTGGAATAAGTTTTGACAGTTTTCGCTACATTATGCTATAATCTCAGTAATTGAATATCCATAGACAGTTGGCAGCTCATAGAGCTTCAAACCCGCAAGGGACCGCCCACCGAGGAATATTTGCTCACATTTGCCTATTTATAGATAGCAGAATGAGCTTTTGTACTCGGGTTAGCCCGAGTCTTTGTTTTTTAAGCAAAGTTCCGGATCATTCAAGATATTAAAGGTCGAAGCTAAGAAAGAATATCTTATGCCTAAATCAAAAAGTCAGAAAGAACAGGATTTAGCTGAATTAACCCAAAAGTTAAAAGAAGCTAAGTCCGTAGTGCTTGCTGAGTATCGTGGGACAACTGTGAAAGATATCGAATCTTTCCGTAAGCAAATGCGTGGGGAACAGATCTTCGCCAAAGTTTACAAAGTCTCCTTGATTCGCAAAGCATTAGAAGCCAATGGTATTGATGCTTCAAGTATCGATTACAAAGCACCAGTTATTTTAGCCATCTCTGAAGATGATGAAACAGCTCCAGCTCGCTTAGTCAAAACTATCTCAAAAGAAGTTAAGACTATCGGCGTACTCTCAGGTGTCCTTGATAACCATTTGGTGGATAAAATCCAAGTCTTAGCGCTTGCTGACCTTCCTAGCAAGGATCAGTTACGTGCTCAAGTCGTGGGTACAATTAACGCTCCAATTTCTGGATTCGTTAATGTCTTGGCTGGCAACGTTCGTAGCATTCTAAATGTCTTGAACGCAATCGCCGCTAAGCAAGCTTAATTAACAACTATAAGACAAAACTGATTCGTTTGAGTCGAGTTTGAGGAAGAAAGCGAGTAAGGATCGAAGCGTAATTATTTTACGGAGAGATCCGACGGAACTTTCTGACAATAAAATCGACCAAAGCATCTTTAAAGAAGTGGCTTTGCCAGTTCGTAAAGATGCGAACGAATAAGTTTTGAAAGGATTATATGGCAGATTTTACATCTATAGTAGAACAAATCGAAAAGCTTTCCGTTTTGGAACTTTCCGAATTAGTTAAAGTGTTAGAAGAAAAGTTTGGTGTTAGCGCAGCAGCTCCTATGATGATGGGTGCAGCTCCAGCAGCAGCTGGTGGCGCCGCAGCCGAAGAACAGACCGAATTTACAGTTGAACTTACCGAAGCTGGTGCAAACAAGATCAACGTTATCAAAGCTGTTCGTGAAGCAACTGGTCTTGGTTTGAAAGAAGCTAAGGACATGGTAGACGGTGCACCTCTAGCAGTTAAAGAAAACATTGCTAAAGCTGACGCTGAAGAATTGAAGAAGAAACTTGAAGATGCTGGTGCCAAAGTTACTATGAAGTAATTAGGTTACTACTCAAAAAGACCCTCGCTTGAGGGTCTTTTTTGTATTGATTTTTTTTGGAAAATATTGTATAGTGATCAATCGCATAGGCGATGAATTCAGTCGGAGGAGAAACTCATGTACGCTGCCATCTGTTTAGTCTTTTCGTCGAATTTGTGGCACGCGGACATGTCTCAGTCTGCGATGCTACGGTGGTTGTCCCGCGATCTTCCCGAGGTTCTCAAGTGTCTCAGGAAGATCCCTTGCTCCGTGTCCCTAGAGGGATTGGACTGCGAGCTGCTCCCGGCATTGCAAGGGTTCTACTTGGACCCAGGCAAGGCGGAAGTCATCTCACGAGAGTGGGCTCATCCATTCTCTGATTGGCTCAGTGATACCTTGGCTCTGAAGAACTTCACTCTGTGTGAGGACACTCACCCGGTGCAGTTTTCAGCAGAGTACTCGATTCCATCGAAGTCGGTGACCCGATCTCTGGTGAAACAGCGAGGGGAAGTGGCGTTTTACATGCTCGACAAGTTTACCCGGTTTTATTCCACGGACTTTTCGTCAGTGGACATGCCGGTTAACAAGCGCATGGAAAGCGATCTCAGCGCGATGGAGTACGAGGGCGCTGTGTTGATGCGCATGCGGAGTCGGCTGTTCGAGCCGATCCTTCGGGCATGGTACTCCTACCAGGCACGACCTAGCCCCGAAGCGCTTGCGAAGTTAGAGGCTGTCATCGCTTTGAAGCTTCGTGACGCCGATCGAAGGGGCATTCCTGTCATCTTCGTGCCGATGGATATCGAGTCGTGTGTCGTAGGCTCTCACCACGGGAGCGAGGTTTTCGTGAATGTCATCGAGATGATCATGAAAGCAGGTTTCCCGCTGGTCACGCCTACGCAGGCCTATCACGAGCTTCGTGGTCAGGCTGTTCACACTGATCTTCGACCAGGGCGGTCGACTTTCAAGTGGGAGGGTTCTCCCTTGCAAGGCCAGTTGAGGAAACGCTGGCGTGATGCCGTGATGAACCTTATTCCGACGGACGTTCGGGCGACGAAGATTGCCTTGATGGCTGCCGGAA
Organism: uncultured Candidatus Saccharibacteria bacterium; assembly: GCA_964407465.1. Taxonomy (GTDB): domain Bacteria; phylum Patescibacteriota; class Doudnabacteria; order UBA920; family UBA920; genus JADZEH01. The sequence continues at coordinate 9,540 of CAYOVR010000031.1, read as the reverse complement.
GCGATGGTTTCGTCGTTGAGCGGTATCAAAGTGAGCAGTCTCCGGCGTCAATTCCCACGCTGGCCATGCCGATTCGCATCGGTGGTGCCAATCATGCCGCGTACTTGCTTCAGCAGTACGCGATCAGTACATACTTCAGGGCTGAAGATCTTCTCAAAAAAATCCAGCTAAATCGCCAGGAGTTGGCGTTGCTGGATCTTGCTGAGAATTGGCTGTCGGTGTAAGCCGACGTCGCAGTGGGTGACCGTCAAACGTCACCCCTGTTTTTTTATTCAATTTTATCGAAAGTAAAATGTTTTAGATGCCCAACTGGAATATTGTAATATTTTTCGATCACAATTCTGGGGTTTTCAAATACTGCCGTATCCCAACTTAAGTTGAGTGCCTGAGCAGCTTCCTTTAATGCTTGTTCAGAAGGGCCTTCTAATTCAATTAGGGTTGGGATTTTTGGCCAGGTATCAATATCTGCTGTTACGTCACCAAGTTGAAGTGTATGTCGTTTTTTCTCCTGTTTTCTATATGCAATCAACCCTACGGCTTCTAAGAAAGTATGTGCTTGTGTGGCATCGTCTACACCAAACTCGAGTTCAATGGTGCCAGTCGCTGAGTGTTCAAATTGATTCTTGTAAGTGACTCTTGTACCTTTGCTATTGCTTCGGACTCGCACCATCTTTTTACCTTCGTTTTGCCAGACACCATCCTTATCATAAAAAATAGTTTCACTAAGCAGCTCCTCTCCTTTATCTTCTGCACCTAATGAGATGAGCTTTGCTATTAACTCTTCTTTATTAATTTCCAAGAATCTTACTTCGATTTCACGATTTTCCGTATTCATGGTATTAGAAATTCAATTTCAGGAGCGTGGTGTCGTTTAGTACCAAAATGATTCGGTTTTTCTCATCAACGATGAAATCTTTTGGATTAGTCAGCTGGTTGCTATAAATAGACTGGACTAGTCCGCCATTCTTGTTTAGAACCAAAATGCGTTCGTTATCACTGTCTAAGATGTAAACGTTGGCAATGGTGCTGTCGGTGAAGATGCGTCCTCGTCCGGACAAAGGCTGTGCGAGCTTTGGAAAATCAAAAGCCAAAGCTTTACCAGATTGATACTTGAGCACACTGGACTTGGTAAGGACAAAAATATTACCATCAACAGCCAAATCTAATGCTTCAGAAAGTTCTGGCGCGGTAAACGAGACTGCGGGCTTGGTTATGTCTCGGTCGCTGACTGTGTAGTTAAGAAGTTGTTGCGTACTCTTGTCGATAATGTAAACGCGATTGTTCGTTGGGTAATAGTATAATCCAGCCCAGTTAGTGGCGCCGGGCACTTGAGTGTCGATGCCAGTACCGGTAGTGCTAGTGCCAAAATTCCACAAGAATAAGCGATCCCCACTATAAATAACAGCTTGGCTACCTTTAACGTACTGTGCCGCTTCTATGGCTTGGCTAGAAATAAGCAAGTTATCTTCAACTTTATCGGTGTTACGATCAAAGCTAACGATGCTTTGCCCGGTTTGAGTAGCGACGTAGCGGGGGAGATTGATCAGTCGATCAGCAAAGCTAAGCGTGGCGACTGTTGTTGCTTCGATTTTAATTTCCTTTTCAAGTTTGCCCTCAAGTTCGTCTAATTGTTGGCGAAGGCCATCGGATGTAGTTTTTTGTTCGTCTTCTTTGAGTGGGGGTAATGAATTAAACTGTTCTTTGGCTTGAGCGAAGAGTTCACGGCTTTGGTTTTCGTCACCGTACAACAAAGCGGAGTTCCCATCATTTACCAGAGTTTGAACGTTAGCCAAGATAATTTCTGCGGCGCTTTCATCACCAGCAGTGCTTTTAAACTTTTGCGCCAGAAAAATATTGGTACCTAGCGCGAGTAACAGTACAATTGCGGAAACGAATAGAAACTTTTTCTGTTTTGATAATTTTGCAAAGTTATCGAGTGTAAAATTATTTTTGGCATGATTACCAACCGCATTAAGTAAGTTTTTATTTTTTATCAAAACTGTTTTGATGTCACCTGTGTCTTGTTTGGCGACTCTGTCTTTGGTTTGAATGGCGAAAGATTTGGCGTTTTCCCAAGCACGTTGTACAGCAAGTTTGCCAGTGTGAGCTGCTTGTAGTGCCATTTTTTTGTGCATTTTCGCTGGAGCAATATAGTCTTCCAAAGCGACTTGTTCGACTTGAGTTGTCCCAGGCTCAACCATCAAACCTAAAAGACTGCCAAAAGCAGTCTCGGGTCCAGTATTTTCTTGCAAGATTCGCAAAATTTCCTGACCAGCTAACGGTAAAGTGTGATTGTTGAGAATATTGCGAATGCGATCAGCGGAAATGTTGCTAAACAACTGATTGGTCGACAAAATTATCACGTCGCCAAGATGAAGTTTTCCAACTGAAAAGTTTTCAAAAGTTTTAAGAGGGCTGCTTGTAGCAGGGGCTTCGGTCACTGAAGTGAAGTCATCGTCTCGGTAGAGGAGTGCGGTAATTTTCCCAGTGCTGGCAACAGAAAGTTTTAAGCCATCTTTGACGGCTATGAGAGCGTTGAGCTTGCCGATCCAATGGGTTTTGCCTTGTGCAGTTAGCTTACCCAGCTCTTCGTTTAATCCCGCAAGAGCATGTTCAAAGTTATCGTTATGTGGACGAGCTCGATAAGTGCGACGCAAACTAGCTGCTAGAGCATTCGCGATGCGGTCGCAGTCCTCCAGCGCCGCTGGGTTAAACATTGGCAATTCGGTAATCAAATAGAGTTCGGAAGAGCCATTAAAGGCCTGCTCTGCCATGACAAAAACATGGGTGGTTGTAGCTTTCGGATTACCGAACTGAATCTTGGCAATTTGCGTCTCGAGTTCAGTCATACTTAACATTAATTATACCACATACGTTTGTATCTTCAAAAAAATGGCTAAAAGCAAAGCTTAACCTAGGCGATATGATATACTAAAAAAGCAATTGTAATTAATCAGGATTTTAGAGAATGCTTCAAGAAATTATTGATTCGAAATATAAGTCGGTTATTGTCCCGTTTCTGTTACTCGCTACCTCACGCAGTTATTCTATTTCAGAATTGTCGAAACGTTTAGGTTTTCAGCCCGCCAAGTTAACTGAAGAACTATCCGATCTCGTAAAGCTTGGTTTAGTTCGCAGTTTTAGTAAGAATCGCCAAACTTACTACTTAGTAAACACACGCCACAAGTCACTCATTGAATTAAAGCAATCGCTTGTTAAAAATCAAAAACATTTTGATGATGAATTATTCTTAGCCATCAAAAGACTTGGTGATGTTCAAGGAGCTTTCTTGAGTGGCATCTTTACTGGTAATCCAGAGTTACCTGTTGATATTTTAATCGTTGGTAAGCCAAACTTACACAAACTCGATGAATTTTTACAGAATTGTAAGAAAATGATGGGCCAAGATGTTAACTACAGCATCATGAGCGAAGATGAATACACTTTACGTCGTGATACTTTCGACAGATTCATCAAGGACGTCTTTGATTACCCGCACTTAGTAGTCTTCGATAACTTACACAAAACTAAAAAGAAAAAATAAGTATATATCCTTTTATGACGGGAAAGATATTGTTCGAAAACCAGTCGCCGCAGGCTCCAATGGTTTTCTCATCAACATCTTTACCGTCATCAAGAAACAAATAAATGCAACAGATACAAGATTTCTACATTGGGTTCCTAAACTTGTTTCCAAGTTTCTTGCACCCAGCCATTTCAATTGGCCTGGCGATCCTTTTGATTGTTTCGGTTATTCAAGTGCTTAGAAGTAACTTTGTCTACTTGATTCTGTTGGTCATCTTGCTACCAGCCTCAATTCCTATTCTAAAGAATATTGTGGACTCTCTAATCGCTTTCGTGAAGTTCGTCCTGGGGATATAAAAAAGGAGCCATGTCCTAGGACATGGCTTCGTCGTCGTCCCGCGGTTGCGGGCTCTTGATGTAGTGACTGATGCTTACTGCTCCGGCACCGGATTGGGATCTCGATCTAGTTCAGTTGATCCGAACGCCCATTTGGCGTTGCGGTTGTGGAGCCGTGCCCAGACGGGGAAGGGAAGGACTGTCGAAAGTGGATGGATGCAGATATCGTGGACAGTCGCCTTCCACCAGGAGCGAACATGTCCGAGCTCAAGTGGAACTTGTTGCCATGAGCCTCGCTCCGATTCTGGAGCTAGTCCGGCCCAGATTGCATTCTGCTCATGGATCTTTAACCACCATCTGTACGGGGTGAAGACCACAAGCAGATGCAGACCGATATCGTGCGTTGCGGTTTTCAGCTTTTTCATGACACCTCCTTCATGACCCACAATGATATCAAATAATTGTGGATAAGTACAGGGTGTACGTCGGTACACCTTGTTTTTATTAGCTTTGACACAGGGTGAACGACCGTATACTATAATAGTACTGATTAAGTAGCACTTAATTGAAGACCAGCTAAAGGATCTTGCAAAAGTATTCTCATTCGAAATTGGGTACTTGTGCACAGCAAGATTCTCTATCTGCCCTTCAGGAAAGTGGGAGGATACAAAAATGTCTATCACAGACAGACAAAAAGAGTTACTAAAGTTTATTAGCAAACAGATTCGCGAGCATAATATGCCACCGTCGATATCTGAGATGGCCGAATATCTAGAAGTTAAATCCAAAAACGCTGTTGCCAAGCTCCTTAATTCTTTAGAAGAAGAAGGCTATATCAAGACTAGTGGTAAAGCTAGGGGAATTACAGTGCTTAATAGTCTTACCGATAGCTTAGAAAAAGGCTTTATCAGAGTTCCGCTCCTAGGATCAATCCAAGCTGGTAGTCCTCACTTGGCCGAAGAGCAAATCGAAGAGTGGGTGAACTTACCCCAAACCATGATCAAGGGTCGGCGCGATGTCTTTCTCCTTAAAGTCCGCGGTGAAAGTATGGTTAATGCCGGAATTTACGAAGGGGACTTAGTTATCGTTCGTCCGACTAAAGAAGCTCGTAATAATGATATCGTCGTGGCTTTACTCCACGATGAAGCTACAGTTAAGCGCTTCGTTCAAATTAAAAACAGAGCTTATTTAAAAGCTGAGAATCCTGATTACCCAAACATCTATCCAAAAGAAGAATGGATGATCCAAGGAAAAGTTGTAGGCGTCATCCGAAACCTAGAATAAGAAACAAATTTTTCTCAAAAAATTATTAATTCATTCTGTAGTAATCAGAATGCATGGGGGTTTTATTATGTCCGATTTAGAGTTGTCCAAAAGCAGAATTTTAAGACAGTTGCGAGGTTTGTGCGCACATTGCGCTAATGCTCGTGAGCATGCTTGTCCAATTCAACGTATCGCAATCCAAGTTAAAGCTATAAATGGTATTCCGCTTATAGTAAACAGTGAATTCCGAGGTGTGCTGTGGGCATAACCTGCTATAGTGCCGACAATCAGAAAAAGGAAATATAGTCCGTCTGCGGAATCACCGCTACGGGCTATATTTTATAGGGTAAATCGTGATATGCTATAAAGACTTGCAAGTAGACGTATGAAAGCAGAAACAAAAAAGACAATCAGAATATTTTGGAATTTCTCCAAACGCCGTAGCTTGTTATTGGTGGTTCTTTTGGTGAGTATTATTGCAGCCACCGCCTTTGAAATTTACGGACCGATTTTATATAAACGGTTCATTGATCAGCTTGTTGAGCAAGCCAGCAAGGACGCTTTGGTACAGACTTTAGTAGTTATTGCAGTAGTAGGTGTATTACAATGGACGGTAAAGCGTATTCGAGATTTCAGCATGAATTATTTTCAGCCCAAGATTATGGCTGATTTGGCTAATTATTGTTATGAATACTTACTTCAACATTCATTTAGCTTTTTTAATAACAATTTTACTGGATCATTGGTTCGCCGTGTTGGGAGGTTTGTAAGGGCATATGAAGACATCACTGACCCGCTACTACTGTCTTTGTTACCCACAGTAATTCGCATTAGTGCCATCGTCTACATCTTGTATACACGTTCATGGTTGCTTGGCATTATTCTGGGGTCTTGGTGCATAGTTTATATCCTGTTTAACTATTTCTTTACAAGAATAAAGCTTAAGTATGACTTGGAAAGAGCTGCACTAGACAGCGAAGCTACGGGTCATCTTGCCGACACTATTTCCAACAATCTAAACATCAAACTGTTTAATGGTTTTTCGAGGGAGTCGGCTACCTATAATAAGCTTATACAGCGACAAGTACGATTGCGTATCTTCGGGTGGAATTTGGGTGGTGCAGTGGAGGCAGTTCAGTCTTTTTTGTTTATTATTTTGGAAGTTACCTTGCTATACGTTATGATTTCCTATTGGCAACGTGGGTTATTAACCATTGGTGATTTTGCTTTGGTTCAAGCTTACATTGGGCAAATTTTTGGACGATTGTGGGACTTAGGTCGGGTTATCCGTAAGCTTTACGAAAGCTTCGCTGAGGCAAACGAAATGACTGCGATTCTTGATAAGGCTCACGAAGTACGTGACTTACCGGGTGCTCGTAGTCTTAAGGTTGGCGCAGGTAAAATTGATTTTACTGGTGTGGGCTTTTCTTATTTAGACAACCGATCGATTTTCAAAAATTTAAGTCTGTCCATAATGCCAGGGGAACGCGTGGCTATTGTCGGTCCTTCTGGCGGAGGTAAAACAACTATCACAAAGTTATTGCTTCGTTTCATTGACTTAAAGTCAGGCTCAATTAGCATTGATGGTCAAGATATTGCATCTGTTACTCAGGATAGCTTGCGCAAAGCCATTGGTTACGTGCCTCAGGAGCCTATCTTATTTCATCGCACGTTAATGGAAAACATTCGATACAGTAAACCAAGCGCGAGCAAGGATGATGTTATTCGCGCGGCAAAGTTGGCTAATTGTCACGAGTTTATTTCTAAACTCCCCGAAGGTTATGATACTTTTGTCGGTGAGCGTGGGGTAAAGCTTTCGGGTGGTGAACGTCAGCGCGTGGCGATTGCCCGGGCTA
>CAYOVR010000031.1:0-2550 GCA_964407465.1 uncultured Candidatus Saccharibacteria bacterium | reverse complement strand
TTCTGAAAAATGCACCAATACTGATGCTCGATGAAGCCACTAGCAGTTTGGATTCAGAATCTGAACAGCTCATTCAAGGTGCTTTGAAAAATTTGATGCATGGTAAAACGACGATTGTCATCGCGCATCGATTATCGACGATCATGCAAATGGATCGAATTATTGTTTTGGAAAAGGGGAAGATTACTGAACAGGGTAAGCATGATGAATTAATCAAAGCGCGCCAGGGGACTTACCAAAAGTTGTGGGGGATCCAAGCTGGTAGTTTTGTCTAGGAAAGGCTAGAATCTGGTCATGGAACCACTGGCATCAAAAATTAGGCCTAAAAGTTTAGAGGAGTTCGTGGGGCAGGAACACTTAGTCGGAGCGGGTAAACCGCTCCGTGTTGCTATTGAGCAAAAGCATATTTTTTCGTTTTTACTGTGGGGACCGCCGGGGGTTGGTAAGACTACGCTTGCTCGTATTTACGCTAACGCGATTAGTGCTGAGATACACGAGCTGTCAGCGGTCAGTGCGGGTAAGGATGATATCAGAAAACTTGTAGAAGGAAATCAGCAAACGCTGCGGCCAACTCTTTTATTTCTTGATGAAATTCATCGCTTCAACAAAGCTCAACAAGATTTTTTATTGCCGTATGTTGAAAGTGGACGATTGATTTTAGTTGGCGCTACTACCGAGAACCCAAGCTTTGAAGTTATTCCTGCATTATTGTCACGCTGTCGTGTCTTTGTGCTGCAAGAATTTTCCGATACCGACATGGCTGCGATTATCAATCAAACCGGTTTGAAGCTTAAAAAGGATGCTCGGGAGTGGTTGGTTGCCATGGCTAATGGTGATGCGCGTCAAGCAATTACCATGCTTGATAACACCCAGCAGTTGTATGGATCAATAACTATTGAGAATCTAAAAAATACGCTTCAGTCAAAGTTTTTACGTTACGACAAACAAGGCGAAGAACATTACAATATTATTAGTGCATATATAAAAAGTATGAGAGCGAGTCAACCAGATGCAGCGCTCTATTATTTGGCACGCATGATCGACAGCGGGGAAGACCCAAAGTTCATTGCACGTCGTATGGTTATTTTTGCGTCAGAAGATGTAGGTATGGCGCAACCCACTGCGTTGGTAGTGGCAAATGAAGTTTTTCGATCAGTGGAAACTATTGGTTTACCAGAAGCCCAGATAAATTTAGCGCACGGTACAGTTTACTTGGCACTATGTCCAAAAGACAAAGGTGCTTATGAAGCGTATTTCGAAGCTCTCGCTGACGTAAAGACGCACGGTAATTTACCCATCCCTCTTAAAATCCGTAACGCGCCCACTAAACTCATGAAAGATTTGGACTATGGTAAAGGCTATGAACGTTACACAAAAGAAGATTTGTTGCCTGAAAAACTCGCAAAAAAGAAATATTACAAGAAACGAGCATGATTCCATCAAATATAGTACAAGTTGAGTATGTTGCTACGGCGCAATATGGCATTGGTGCCAGAGTACCGCGAACTGGGCTCTATGTTTGTGTACCTTGTGGTTATGTTGAGCAATTTAGGGAAGGGGAGCTCTTTCCGACCTGTGAGGCCTGTTTGGCGGGTACTGAGAATGGTCCTGAGCGCTATGTAGATGAAGAGGTTGAATTCTGGGAGTTTGTGAGCTAAATTGAAAAGTCTCTGTTTCTATGGGAAAAATCGCTTAAGAATAAGCGATTTTTGTTAAATTAAAACTTGACAAATTGCCGTATATACTATATAATAATTGGATTTATAGATTCGCCTCTAAATTGAGGCGGGTGTGTGATCATTTCGATATAATCCTAGTTTGTTACAATCTTGTAACGGCATTGGAATACTATTACATTAAATTCCTGTTATTGCTCATCGTTAAGCAATCGGGACAAGGAACTCTGTATGAATATTTTACAGAAAATGAAGCAATTTGTTACATCTCGCTTCTCTCGCAAGAATACTGCAATCGCTGCAGCGTCTTTGCTTGTTGTGACCGCCTTTGGTGCGTTTTTACCAAACCAAGAACGTGTCACTAATGCACAAGACAACATTGCTTGTGCCAATGGTCCAACCGACAACCGCCCTCACTTGAATACTTTTCCAGTGCGTTCGGTAAACTCTAATACCCCGGTTCAAAACTCCGACGGTACTTATACCTGCTATGATTTTCCATTCATGGCTGCTCGCAAAGGCACTGGTAGTTTTACTACTGGTTCTGTAAACAGCGTTGCCAATGGTGATATTGTTCAGGTTCGGTTGTATGTCCATAACACTGCTCCAGCAAATGGACCTGCTTCATCTGTTGCAAATGATGTTTCTATTACTAGCAACTTCAGCAACAATACCAACAAAGCCGTAATTACTGCTAGTGCTTCTGCGACTAATGCTCCAGAGCATCCAAGCGGTCGTTTTGAAGTTAACTTAGCTTCAGGACAAAGCTTAGAGTTGGTAGAAAACAGCGGACAAATCCAGCACTACGGTGGTGGTTATGGTCGTAGTGATTTTCAAATGGGTAACAACACTGTGACCTTGTTCCCAACTCTCG
>CAYOVR010000030.1:4405-12981 GCA_964407465.1 uncultured Candidatus Saccharibacteria bacterium | reverse complement strand
TTCTGGTTTCGGCACAATTTATGGCATACAGCTTAGTGGTTGGGAACCCGGTGCGGATACAGACGGTGGTGTTGGAGCACCTTATGATTATGCTATAAATACGAGTTACGGGATTTATATGGATAATTCCATTGATGTAGGTGATACACGTTATGCCATTTATTCATCCTCGACTTCCGATTCATATCTTAATGGAGACTTGGGTCTCGGAACCACTGATCCCACTGGAAAGTTAGATGTTAATGCAAACAACATCCGCATTCGCTCTTCCCAATCACCCTTATCAGATGCTGCTTGTAACACAGGGGAGATGGCTTGGGACGCTAGCTATATTTATGTCTGTGCGGCTTCTGGAGATTGGAGACGCTCTGCTCTGACCGCTGACTATTAGGTTATAATTTTAGCGATACATAAGAGGGTTCCCCCGACTTAAAACCCGCCATATGGCGGGTTTTAAAATTAATCTGAGCATTCATGATATAATAGATACTATGGAAATAAATATGAAACAAATACAAAAACTTACAGCTTCTGTGATCATTCTTGCGATTTTGTTTGGCCTTGGCGCGCTCACCGCTAAGTTTTATCAACCAATTGTCGAGGCAGCACCTAATGATGCTCTAGAAACTACTGCGGAAGTCAACGGAACAGTTTTCGCTATTGAGGTAACTGCCACAAAAATTTATATCGGGGGAGATTTTACTGAAGTTGGTGGTCAAACGAGAAATAGTATTGCGGCTTTGAATTTAGACGGAACGCTAGATACTTTTTGGAATCCAGATATTCCAACAGCTGAAATCCCAGGAGTTGTAAAAGCAATCCATGCGACCGATACCGCAATTTATGTTGGGGGCAATTTTTTTGCAGTTAACGGCGCTACAGAACGTCTCTACGCTGCCGCTTTTCAGATTGCCAATGGCAGTAATACGGGAACGGTTCTTGCCTGGGATCCCATTGCAGATGGTAGTGTTGAAGAAATCACCGGAAGTGGCACGAAAATTTATTTGGGAGGCCAATTTTCAACCATTGGCGGCGTGGAGAGATATAATTTAGCAGCTGTTGATTCTACTACCGGAGCCTTGGATACTTTTTGGAATCCAAAAATGAACGGATCTGTTTATGATATGCTCGCGCAAGATTCAAAATTGTACGCAGTTGGACTTTTTACTCTTGCAAACGATGGCCAGGCAACATCTGCTACACGAAATTTTGCCGCAAACTTTAATTTAGCCGATGGTTCAGATGTTGGTGCGGTTCAAACTTGGAATCCAAATTCAGACAATGTTATCAATGCCATTGCCTATTATGATGATCAAATGTATTTAGGCGGTGCTTTTAACCAGATAGGCGCGGAGTTAATTGATTATGCAGCCAGAGTTAATACTACTGATGGTGCAGTTGATCCTTCCTGGGATCCAGTGCCAGATGGTGCCATTTATGATATCGCCGTATCTGATGAGGGAAATATCTTTTTAGGTGGTGCTTTTGATAATATTGGTGGTGATGATCATAAGTGGATTGGGTTAGTTAACAGTACTGATGGTGCGGTCTCAGTTTGGGATCCTGTACTTCGAGTTGCTGTTGTCGATACAGTCTATGCCCTAGGGATTGCAGAGAGTACATTGCAGGTTGGTGGTGATTTTGGAAGGGTTAACGGTAGTTCGACCCACGCAAATTTTGCTCAATTTCAATTTCCGGAAATAGAGTTTACTGCGAGTAGTGCAAGTGGGCTAGAGTCCGTTACGGCTGTAAACATTGAGGTTAGTCTAGATTTTGCAGCTGATATCGATACTACTGTAAATTATACGGTTACCGGAACAGCAACTGGCGCTGGTACGGATTATACTTTGGCTTCTGGTACCGCGACTATTCTTGCGACTGAAACTACTGTCGATATAGCAGCGACAATTGTAAGTGATCTTTTAGAAGAAGTAGACGAAACTATTATAGTTACGTTATCAAGTCCATTAAATGCTTTCTTGGGGACTAATTCAGTTCATACCTATACCATAACGGATGATGATGCAGTCGAAGAGGAAGAGGAGGTTGGGCCGAGTTCTACAACTGGTTCAATAATTTCAAGTTCAGAAGTTCATCCATTAGGAACAATTATAAACATTGGTGGTACTTTGTATACCATCACGAAGAATAACCAGAATCAAGTAGTTCGTAGACCGTATACTTCAGCGGGCGCTTTCTTATCTTATGGTTTCAATTCTTTTGGGATAGTCGTTGAAGCTAGCGAAGCAGATAAGAATCTTGGTATAGGTGATTTTATTCCTCCGCAAGATGGTCGAGTAGTTTGTTCGGATAGAGGATCAGACCTAGGGACTTGCTACCTAATTACCAATAGACAAAAAGCAGGTTTTGTATCCGAAGATGTCTTTACTGGCTTAGGATTTAGTTTTGAGAATGCCATTTACGGTGACATTTCTTTCTTACCCCCAACTTCGAACATAGAAACTGCTTCGCAAGCACATTTACCGGGTACCGTTATTATGAATAACAACACTATTCAGCTAGTTTCTAATTCTGGCTTATTGGGTTTCCCATCTTTTGAAACTTTTCTGTCTTGGGGATACGATTTTAGCATGGTAGTACCCGCAAATAGTTTTGATACTTCATTAGTTCAGAATTCAGTTGTTGGGCCTCGCCAAGCTGGCCAGATATTAATGAACTATTAGTTTCAGTAATCTAATGTAACAAAAAACCGCCCAAGTGGGCGGTTTTATTATTGTAGTTTAGCGATAGCTTTGGCTAAGCGACTCTTTTTGCGAGAAGCGGTGTTCTTATGGATAACACCTTTCTTCGCAGCTTTGTCGAGTCCGGCCATAGCGGCTTTTAAAGCTTCAACTGCAACATCTTTAGTGCCGGCAGTGACTGCTTTCTTTACTGTTTTCACAGCAGACTTGTAGTTATCTTTAGTTACAATGTTGTAAGCTTTGCGGCGGGCTGCTTGGCGCATGGCTTTGGCAGCGGACTTAGTATTTGGCATGTGTTAGGTTAGTGTGATTACTCATCTGTTTAGGCAGGTGAGTGTGGATTAATAAATTTCCTTGATGGTCTTGTTACCGCAGCATTGGCAACAAATCAGTTTGGTTTTGCTATCATATCATTTTATAGTATATAAATCAAGTATAAAAAAAGAAGCGAACCATTCCCCAAATGGCCCGCATCAAAACCGCTTCATAAGTTTCCTGTGCCACCTAGCGACATGGCGCTACCTCCTTTTTCTCTTCGAGGAATTGGACGGTTGTCCGGGTGGGGCGCTGCGCCTGTGGCTGCAAGCTATCCCAGGCTACCTGTTTAGCATAGGGCTTTACCTCCGTACGAAATTTTGACCCCCTCGGCCGATTTCGTAATATATCATAAACAGGCATATTTGTCAATAATAAAACCCCTGTGAAATCAGGGGCTTTATATAAGGAGTAGAATTCCGCTATCGTTTCAATTTTCTCAGTTTAGTGATTTCAGTGAGACGGTCACGGAGTTGAGCGGCGAGTTCGAATTCAAGGTTCTTCGAAGCCAGATCCATTTGATCGTTAAGTTCGTCGACATAGTACTTGAGTTCATCTGGTTTCATTGTCGTCACATCAACTTCTTTGAGATTGTCGACTGGAACTTCTTCTTTACCCCCACCCATGCGCGTATCAGAAATCGCTTTGATGATAGAAGCGGGATTAATACCGTGTTTGGTATTGTAGCTTTCCTGCAACTTACGACGACGAGTAGTTTCTTTTATAGCACGGTCCATTGAACCAGTTATTTTATCCGCGTACATAATAACATGACCATTTAAATGACGAGCAGCTCGTCCCATGATCTGCATGAACGCGGTTTCGCTACGTAAGAAGCCTTCTTTATCTGCATCAAGAATAGCAACTAACGAAACTTCAGGAAGATCGAGCCCTTCACGAAGAAGGTTAATACCGATGATGACATCATAAACACCGAGACGTAAATCACGAAGAATTTCTAAACGTTCAAAAGTTTCAACTTCAGAATGAAGGTACTGAGCTTTAATTCCAGCTTCTTTAGTGTATTCTGCCAGCTCTTCTGACATGCGCTTGGTCAGAGTAGTGACAATAACGCGTTCTTGTCTACCAACTCGTTCTTTAATTTGTTCCATGAGGTGATCAACTTGGTTTTTGATCGGTTGAATTTCGATAGTTGGATCGAGTAAGCCAGTTGGTCGATTGATTTGTTCGCTAACTGTAATTTTTTTGAGCTCTTCTGGCGACGGAAGTTTCTTGAGTTTCTTGCTTTCGTTTTCTAGTAAGCTCTTTTTAAGTTCGTAAGGTCCCGGAGTCGCTGAAACATATACAACTTGGTTAACCTTATTTTCAAATTCTGCAAATTTGAGTGGGCGGTTATCAAGTGCACTTGGTAAGCGAAAACCATAATCGATTAAAGTGGTTTTGCGTGATTTATCACCTTCATACATTGCCCCAACCTGAGGAATGGTTTGATGTGATTCATCAATAAATAGCAAAAAGTCGTCGGGGAAGTAGTCGATGAGGGTTGAAGGAGGATCGCCGGCGGCACGTCCTTCCATTACTCTCGAATAGTTTTCAATACCCGCAACAAAGCCAGTATTCGTCAGCATTTCTAAATCAAAGTTGGTGCGTTGTTCAAGACGCGCAGCTTCTAAGATTTTTCCTTGGCTTCGCAAGAGCTTTAATTGATCGAACAGTTCAGCGCGAATGTTTTCTATCCCATCTTTAACTTTGTCTTCTGGAGTAACGAAATGTTTGGCTGGGAAAATTGTGAATTCGCTTAGCTCTTCTAAAGCTTCGCTACTAACAATATGGAGTCGTTCGATTTTTTCTATTTCATCGCCAAAAAATTCAAGACGAATAATACTCTCGTCACCAGCAAGAACAATTTCTAAAGTGTCACCTTGTAAGCGGAATGTTCCGCGACGTAAATCGTAGTCGTTGCGTTGGAATTGGAGATCAGTTAGTCGGCGCAAGAGTTTATCGCGCTTGTACTCTTTACCTTTTTCAATCTTCAAAGCTAGTTCTAGGTAGTTCACTGGGTTACCCAAACCATAAATACAAGAGACGGAAGCAACAATTAATACGTCTGGACGTGAAAGCAAAGACTGAGTCGCAGCGTTACGTAAGCGATCGATTTCTTCGTTAATTTGAGTCTCTTTTTCTATGAAAGTATCCGAGCGGGGGATGTAAGCTTCGGGTTGATAGTAATCGTAGTAGCTCACAAAGTAGTGAACAGCATTGTCCGGAAAGAATTCTTGGAACTCGCTGGCTAACTGAGCGGCCAAAGTCTTATTGTGGCACATGACCAAAGTTGGCTTTTGAATTTTATTAACCACATTAGCCATCGTGAAGGTTTTACCACTACCAGTTACACCTAAAAGCGTCTGGTGTTTGTATCCAGACTCTAGGGAGCTTAGTAAGCCTTTGATAGCTTTTGGTTGATCACCGCTTGGCTGATATTTAGTTTCGAGTTTAAAAGACATATGGTAATTATATAGACACTCGTTCAGACTGTCTAAGCCTAGGATTAGGATGCGCAAAATTTATTCAAATGCTATACTGCAACCATGGAAAACGTTATTGAAGTTAATCAGCTCCAGAAGACTTATCCGTTACCTCGAGCCGAGCGCAAAACCAAAGGTTTAACATTCGAAGCCGTTAAAGGCATCTCATTCTCTGTAGAAAAGGGCGAGATTTTTGGAATTCTAGGACCAAACGGTGCTGGTAAGACCACCACTCTAGAAATTTTAGAAGGCATTAAGAGGCCTACTAGTGGCACTCTCACCGTGCTCGGTCTAGATGCTGTAAAAAATATCGATGCCGTAAAAAAACGCATTGGTGTTCAGCTCCAAAGTAGTGAATATTTGCCAAACCTTTCTTTAGCAGAGCAGATTAATATGTTCGCCGCTCTTTATGAACGAAAAGTTGATCCGCTTGAGTTGTTGGGTTTTGTTGGTCTGGCTGAAAAAGCTGCGGAGCAAGTTCAAAACTTATCCGGAGGCCAGAAACAGCGCTTCACGATTGCCACATCTCTCGTGAATGACCCCGAAATTTTGTTTTTAGATGAACCAACGACTGGCCTTGATCCACGTGCTCGCCGCGACTTATGGAAACTCATCCGTGAGATTAATGCGAAAGGCATTACAGTAGTCATTACCACTCATTACATGGAAGAGGCGGAGTACTTATGTAATCGCGTGGCGATTATGAACAAAGGTTTGATTTTAACCATTGATGATCCTCGTAAGCTTATTGAAGATTTAGCCCACACTACACAAGTTTCATTTTTCACCAATGAACCAGTTGAAGAAAGCTTCTGGCAAAACATGCCGGAGGTTGAAAAAGTTTATAGCAAGTATCCAAAAGTGATTTTAGAAATTTCATCGTTGGACCACATTGGAAAAATAATTAACGTTCTTAAAGATAGTAAGATCGAGTTTAGCGGCTTTGTTGTAAAGACCGCGACTTTAGAAGATGTATATTTGGATTTAACTGGCCATGAGCTAGAAGTGGAGCATTCGTAATATGAGTAGAGCATTCTTACAACTATTTAAAGTTAACTCGTTGTTGTTTTATCGCAATCCTGCTGCGTTGTTTTGGACAGTGGCGATGCCTGCCGGGTTCTATACTCTGTTATCATTTGTTCCATTAGAACGTTTAATTGGCACAAGTTATAACTACGCGACTTTCTTGTTGCCCGGTATGATCGCTTACGTCATCATGCAAGGTGGTATTTACGGTTTAGCATATTGGATGGTTGATATGCGTAGTCGAGGAGTGATCAAACGTTTTATCGTGACGCCAGTGAAGCCATACCAAATGGCGGTGAGCGTAGTTGCCTCACGTTTGGTGGTGATGTTGATTCAGGTTGTGATGCTGACTTTGATTGGAGTTTTGGTATTCCACGTTCCTTTTCACTGGAATATTCTTTCAATAGTCGCGTTTACTTTACTTGGTGGAACGGTGTTCCTAGTTCTTGGTTTGTTTATCTCATCTTTCGCCAAAACTTATGAGACTGCCGCGCCGATTACAGCGGCGATTGGTTTACCACTTACAGCTTTGGGTAATATCTTTTTTCCAATCGAAAAACTTCCTGAAGTTGTGCAGTGGTTTGCCAAAATATTACCTATCACATACTTAGCCGATGGTTTGCGTAGTGTATATTTAGCCCCATTCGACTGGCATCTGGTTTACAAAGACTTTTTGGTGTTGTTAGTGTGGGCCATAATCATGCTCGCACTGGTTGTCTGGCGATTTAGATTAGAAGAATAACTTTGGAACTAAAAAACACCTCGCTGAGGTGTTTTTTAAAGTTCGATGGGTAGACTAATCTTCTTACCAGCTTGGGTGGCCCAGCCTTCTAAGCGGTCTATCCGATAGTTTGATATGCCGCTATCTTCGTCATGCTTCTTTACTTGGCCCGAAAGATTTGCGATCTGAGTTTTAACTTCGCCCATTTCAGATCTGATCTCAGTTCTGATTAAAGTAGTCAATTCAGTTTTTAGATCCTGGATTGCTCGGTCAATATAGTCAAAAATTGGTTGAAAGTTGATTGGTTCCATGCCTGTGTATTTAGTACAGATATTATATCATACCTCACATCAAGATTATCTAAAGATTGTTTAAAATCTAGTTAAAATTTGTAGATGTATACTCGATTTCAATTTTTTTACCGCCTTTGAACGAGGTAAGTTTGGCTAGATCAGTTGGAACTTTATCTTTAGCAATGGCAACCATCGATATCTTGTTGGCAAACGACAAGCCTTGGGCAATCGTTACTCCAACACGCGTGCCATTGAAGGATCCTGGTCCACTACAGACGATAATCTTGGTTATGTCTGCGATCGATGTTTTGTTTTGTTTCAAAAACTGTTTTAGATGATCAAGTGTTTTCCAATTTTCGTTGTATGCAATCTCAAATTCCTTTTCTTTAACAGCTTTATCTGCAAGAGCGAAATGCATCGTTTTGTAATCGGTTGTGTCTATATATAAAATCATAATTTGGCGAGTTCCTCTCGTGCGACTTGGCGATCATCCCAGTCGATGTAGTTGCCGTGAGCCACTGCCATTTTCTGTTCACTGCCTTTACCGGTGATTAATACTAAATCTCCAGGCTTAGCTTGTTTAACTGCGAACGCGATAGCTTCACGACGATCTAATATAGCAAATAAGTTTTCGCCACTGACCTTACCTTCGATAAATGCGCCACTAGCAACTTCGTTGATAATTTCTTGAGGATTGTCGTTATAAGGATCTTCGTTGGTCACTATAACAATGTCCGCAGTTTTGCCGGCCATCTGTCCAAGGGTTTGGCGTCGTGCGCGATCACGTCCACCACCTGTGCTGCCAAGAATATGAATCATGCGTTGCTTTGGCCACTGAGCAACTGTGTCATAGAGAGCTTGAAGCGAGTAAGGCTCTGGGGCGTAATCAACTAAAACCATAAAAGGGTCTGCTTGAATAATTTCCATACGCCCGGGGATAACCGCAATTTTTTCCAGAGCAGTTTTGCAAGTTTCCAGTGATATATTTTGTGATTGTGCCACAGCAATGGCGGCTAATGCATTGTAAACATCG
>CAYOVR010000030.1:0-4395 GCA_964407465.1 uncultured Candidatus Saccharibacteria bacterium | reverse complement strand
AAGCAGTAAGTTTAATTGAGTGCTTTGTAGTTCAAAATTTACCCCGTTTGGCGAAGCTTCGACATTGGTAGCAATTAAGTTGGCCGATTGATTGATTACACCAAAACTAATATGCGTTGTCGCTGGGAAATTGATGAAATATTCAAAGTGTTCATCATCGGCGTTCGCAACAATAGTAGTTGGTTGCCCAGTTTTGTTTTGTTTCAACGCGGCAAACATTAAGCCCTTAGCTTTTTTGTATTGATCAAAACCTCCATGAGCTTCGATATGCTCGGGGGTAAGATTAGTAAAAACTGCGACATCAAAATTGATTCCTAAGTGTCGGTTCTGTTCTAAACCTTGGCTGGAGATTTCTAAAACTGCGTATTTAAATTTATTGCGCACCATCTCACGAAGCCATTTTTGCATGAGCCACCCAGACGGGGTAGTCATCTTCATGTCGTTAAGCTTCTCGGTATCAGAGACTTTAAAGTTGACAGTAGAAATTAGTCCGGTTTTGTGACCAGCTTCCTCGAGTACGCTCGCAATTAAATTAACAGTTGTACTCTTACCGTTTGTTCCAGTTACTCCAATGACCTTGATATCTTTTGAAGGATTACCAAAGTAAGCATTGGCTAGTAAGGCAATGCTCCCGTGCCAGTATGGTTGAAGGGCTTTAAATATCGAGCGAGGAATAATAGCTCGACCAAGGTTTTTCAAAGTTTTTAACATAGATATAGTATATAGAAAAGTTGGCAGTAGAAAAAGCCATATAAATTAGAGAACAAAAAACGTTCTAAGCTAGAACGTTTTGTAAATGTTGTTGATAGAATTGCTCAACTTGTTTTTCTAAATCTTCTAACGTCCCATTGTTGTCTATTGTCACCGTCGCGTGTTGTTTGAGTGAAGGAATTGCCGATTCAGTAGGCCCTTTATGTTGTTCGAGAAATTGTTCGTAGGTAGTTTCATTCTCGCCGTGCTTTTCTCCGCGGCCGATCATCCTTTTGTAGCGAGTTTCTGCGTTCACCTCTACATAGGCCACAGTAAGTTTGAAATGTTTTTGTAAATACTTAAGTGTCTCGGGAAATCTGATGCTGTCGAAAATAACTATATCCTCTGTCTGTTGTTCGATGAGTAATCTTAAAGCTTCGTTGAAAGTTTCAGGCCCAAACCCTTGATTCATTAACTGAGGAAGTAGCTGTAAATTTTCGCGATTCTTTTGCACGCCCCAATCATCTAAAGTCTTTTTTAAAAAATGAGAGCTACTTGCTCTCCCGATGGGTGCTTTATGGGCGTATGATTCCAAAATTTTTATCGCTGTATCTTTTCCGCAACTCATTTCTCCAACAAAAGCAATTACGTGTTTCATTCGTCTAGTATTTCATCTGGTTAATAAAGCGGTTGAGTTTGCGAACAACTTTGTACATAAAGTATGCAAAACCCATATTGATGATATCATAGGCGCCCGAGTATTCAACAGCAGACCCGCCAAAGCCAAGCTTAAATCGAGCGAACCCGGCTTCTTTTCCTGTAGACGTTTCGAGTCCGTCAAAATCATAGTCGGTAAGTCCAATTTTTTTTGCGTCAGCCATTGCTGTGTAATGCAGTAAATACGGGGCCATGGTATTGCGGTGTTCATTTGATGATCCGCCAAAGAGATAAGTTCTAGTTTTGCCAAAATCAACCATCATACCCGTGGCAATAATGGTGCCCCCGTACATTGCGGAGTAAACAGAGACGGTTACATCACCCGTGCGCTTATGGAGCCCAAAAAAGTTGATGATAGTGTCGTAATAGGCAAAGGGGTGAGTGTGATAGCCCTGGCGTTTAGCCGTGTCTAAAATTAAACTAATCGCTTGAGCATAGAAGTTTTTATGTGCTTCAATACCAACGACTTCGTTCTGAATTTCCACGCCGTGCTTCAGCGCTACTTTAATATTGTAACGGGTTTTGGGGTGCATAGCCTGAAGTAATTCTTCTTCATCTGGTTTAAGATCGATAATTAAAGTTCGGGCTGGTTGAATGTTCGTTGATTTTTTTCCGATTGCATTTTTGAATCTGAATTTAGGTTCAATGCGGATAAATAGGCTGCGAGTGAATATTTTCCTGAGTTGGCTGATAAAAAAAATGAGAACTTCTTCGTTCTGCCCATCTTTGATCACGGGTCCGTATGGTAAATAAATATAGTAAGCACCCCTAAATAGTGGCATCGTGATTATTTGGGCTGCTAATATAATTTCGTCGCTATTTTTTACAAAGAAGCGACGGATATTTTTGTCGCTGTACTCGCGTTGAAGCTCACCCCATTGCCACGCTTGTAAAAACGAGCCACTTTGTTGTTGAGCAACAAATTCGTTAAAGTCTCGTTGGTCTTGTTCTGCGCATTCAAATACTTGCATAGGCTATCGGCTTAACATTTTTAAAGCTGCTTTAAGTTGATCTTCCGTGGAGGAAGAGTTGTCGAGTTTTTGTAAGGCTTCGCGAACTTCGCGAGCAGAGTAGCCTAAATTGACTAAGGCATCGTAAATATCACTTGAGCCAGTTGCTGAAACGTTTGCAATGACGCCGATCTTAGTTTTGAGTTCGAGTATAACTCGTTCTGCTGTTTTTTTACCAACACCGCTCATTCGTGTGAATAGTTCTGCGTCGCCATTGGCGATGGCTTGTTCGATGGTTGCTGGTTTAGCTGCTGACAGAATTCCTAAAGCAACTTTTGGCCCAACTCCAGAGACAGTGATCAACATTTCAAAAAACTGGAGAGTGTTAAAGTCGGGGAGACCGAATAAGGTCTGGCCGTCATCATTTACGCGCTGGTGGGTGAAAAGTTCTATTTCTGAGCCGGTTGAGTGTTCCATGAGCTCAGGTGTCACAAAAACCTTATAACCCAATCCCTGATTCTCCACGATCAAGAATTGTAGGGTTTTTTCGAGAATGCGTCCATGTAAGTAAGCGATCATAGGTTAAGTATAGCATTGATTTTTATGCGAAAATAGACTATAATAGCTAATCGCTTCGGCGATAATCATGTCGAAATTGGAGGATTTTCTCAATGGAACGAGAAATCAAGTGGAACGAACGATGGGAAAGGGAACAGAGTTATCGCCGTGTTCGCGGTGTGTACGCTTTCGCACTGCTTTTCATCATCATCCTCTCTGGGTGGGGATTGTCAAGCTATCCTCTCAGCAACGAGGATCATCTTGTTCGATTGCCTTTCGAGACGGTCGAGCAGCTTCGGGATCGCGCGGTGACACTTCAACAGAAAATCGCCGACGCGGATCCAGCGGTTGCAGATAACCGTTTTCTGCTGATGCACGAGGTTAGTCGGTTAGATCTTCTGACAGAGAAGCACATGAACGTGGTCGACGATCCGAGCTTGTCCATGACGGGCTTGCGTGGTGTGCCGTCGTCTCGAGCCCTGAATAGTGCAATCGACAGCAAGTACACTTTCGGCAATATGCTCGATGCGGGGCGCTTCACTGGCGAGGAGATGTCGGCGGCAGCCAAACGTGTCGAGGAACAGCTCAAAGACGAGAAGGCATTGATGTCATCGTCATCGAACAGTTTTCGCCCAGTAGGAATGTACTTTGGTGCGTTCTTCCTGAGTTTGGTTCTACTGACTCTCCCGGTGCTGTTGTTCAAGCTCCACGTAGAGTCATATGGCATTTCGGCGATCCTTGGCACTTTCACTCGCGCCCGTTTTTACGTGGCGTTGCCATGTGGTCCGTTCGGTTTGTCATTTTTCCCTGACGGCAACCCTCTCGATGCCGCTCGACGTTGCCTTAAGTTTGCTGCGTATACTTTGGCGAGTATGATTTCATTGTTCGCCGGAGGAGGTATGGCAAAGGCGCAAACTGGCAAGCAAGACTCCAAGACCGGGAAGAGCGACTACTCGTTGTCAATCAAGGTGAGTCGCGATTTCAACATCGAAGGCCCGCCAAATCCCGCCGACACTTTCAAGGCTACGTTGGCCAAGAAGGGTGCGGCGTGGTGGTTGTCTTCGCAGACCACTCATACTGGTTCTGGGATTGCTCTCACGACGCTTGCTGGTACCACCTTCAAGTTCCCTGGTGGAGCAGTTAAGCCGTACGGAGGGCTGAAAATCGGTGGTCTTGGGTCTCAGGCGCCCAACGCGGTGTCAGGAGTGGCTGGCGGGCAGGTCTTTTGGGCAGGGAAACCTCTCAAGAACCTCCCTGAAATCGCGGTGATTTCTCCGGTCAATCAAATCGAAGCTCAAATTACCCCGGTTCGAACCACTCGGTTCCTGTCCGTCGTGCAGTTTGTGGCTAAGATTCGCCCGGGTCTGTGGATTGGGGCTGAAACCGTACCCTACAAGGCAAGTGGAAATCCTTGGAGCCACACTACTGGCCCTGTTGTACAGTGGAAACCGGCCAAAACGGGGCCATTGTTCGAAGCGGG
>CAYOVR010000029.1:5956-13650 GCA_964407465.1 uncultured Candidatus Saccharibacteria bacterium | reverse complement strand
CTTATTTAAGTACTATTACTCACAATTAAGTAAAGGTTAGCTCTAACCCCTCAACTATGCCGAACCAAAGAAAAACCATCTCAACAAAGAGGTGGTTTTTGTTATACTTATGCTATACAAAATATACTACTATACATGGAACATTCCGATTTGAATGCACTCAAGAAACAAATAGCAAGAGAGGCGGAAAAAACCGAGAACGAAAAAAATTAATGAGCTTGAGCAAGAACTCACAAGGCTCGAATCTTCAGATGAACCCACGTCTATGTATGAAGTCTTTAATGGCCTGAGTCCTGAGGAGCAACAAATAGAGGTTGATCGAGTAGAACACAACAGAGGGTTAGAACCTGTCACATATTCAATTGAAAAACGTAAGACAGAACTTGAGCACCATTCACAAGGACCTTCTTTACGTGAAATTCGTTTGCAAACGCTTAAAGATGAATTACTACGATTAAAAGACCCGATACAAAATTCTAACACTTTACTGTAGCGAGCCATAAAAAAGTCATTCAGGCTCATGAGTAATTTTCCATACCCATTGACTAGCTTCGTATCTGCTTGCTATTTTTTAAACTATGTTGTTTTAAATAAAACAAGTATAATATTATTGTTAAGTTTATATCTAAGCAATATAATAAATTACTATGGCGAAATTAACCGGTGAGGGCAGACAAGAAGAAGCTACTAACGCTGACTATGCCGACGTTACTCAAGGAGAAGGTGTTGGCATAGCAGAGATTAACCGGTGGAAAGAAGTCGCTAAGCGCTTTGAATACGGTCACAAAGATAAAATAGATATATACCAAGATCCTTGGTCGGACAATACGACTAAATTTCTCAACGGAGAAAGTCATTACGATGTAGAAAAAGGTACGCGTAATGAAATAAATAACCCTTTGCGCTTAGTGCGGCCCAAAACCCTGACCTCAGTGAACAACCTGTTTCATTATAATGGCAGGGCATATGATGCTCCTTCTACTTATAAAAGAACTAAGGCGGAACGAGGACACGGCGATAACGAAAAAGCTGATGGGTATGTAAAGCTTGTTAAAACTTACGAAAAAGTTGCCGCCACTATTTTGGAAAGTCTCAACGATCCTAATGAGGCCACTCGTACTGAAAAGATATATAATGAACTAGAAAGTATATTTAATCCTGGCAAAGAATCACTAACAAGCGTGGCATGGGGAGGGCTAATTGATCGGATCTCTCAGGTTGAAAATCCGCAAAATTGGTTGGTTTATCAAGTTATTTCAATCCTGAATAGCGACTCCGATGCCATTACTCCTGCTGGCAGAATTCGTGTTTTGGAACTACTGCAAATGTACTCTGCGAAAGATCTTAGCAACGGATTCAGAAACGAGAAAGCAAAATCCACTTACTACAATAGTTATGACGAACTAGTCACTCCCCGTCTACCTTACACCTTCACATCTAGGGATGAGAGTCTTATGCCAGATCATAAAGATGTATGGGAAAGAAATCCTCGCATCCAACAAGTGAGAGTCAGAGATATTCAAAAACATGTAGACTGGCGGGCTACCGCAACGGCGATTATTGAAAGGGCTCCAGAAGAGGCGATCCAAATTGCTATGTTATTGCTACACAATAAAGATACTACCGAAGGAGCTCTCGCTTTCCTACAGCATATCCCAAAGCTAGATAAGAAGACACTCTCCCGCATGTTCGGCAAAAAAGCGACTTTTATACTAGAGCATCAAATAGCAAGAGGCATAGACGTAGCAGTGGCCCAGGGTGCCGGAGTGGTAGAATCTATAGGCAGTGATCTAGTCGAAGAAACAGAGGGAAAGTCAGTGGAGGAATTAATTCAGATGCTCCGTAGAAAAGAACGACTGGCCTTAGACTTCCAGGAATCCCTAGCCCAGACAGAGGCCCAGCGCTCTCAACTGATTTGGAAAAACATGGAACAAAAACACACTATAGATAGCTTAGAATTGCAAATTGCATACCTGCAAACCGGTCGCACCATGCCCCAACAAGAACAATCAGTAAATATGGTAGAGAAGCTTGACCCCAAAGGATACTATCGCATCATGGGCTTGCACCCACAGATTTTTGAAAATCTTACGGACGATGAAGTCAAAGAAATTATCAAACGCCACTACTTACTGTTCGCGAAAAAATACCACACAGATCGCGGTGGAGACGAGGAGAGAATTAAACTCTTGAACAATGCAAGAGATGAACTAAGCGACCCAAGCAAACGGCAACGCTATGGAAAATAGACGACTATATTGCAATACTTAATCTCTTATTATTAAATACTGGGTGAAGATTGTTCAGCACCCCGAGCCAATAAAAAAGCATAAATGTTTATTAGTGTTTTTTTTGTTGGCCCACATCAGACGGTATTTTTGATATACTAAGCTGTACTTATGAAAAAGGTCATATTAATATCTGGCGGAGGTGATGGCTTGGGGAGTGTTATTGCTTCAAATTTATCCAAAAATCATCAAGTCATAATTGTTGGGCGTACTCAAGAAACATTGAATAAAGTCGCTCAAAATACAGGATGCGATTTTGAGGTTTGCGATATTTCCGAGATTCAACAAGTTAAAGATACTATCAAGAAGATTGAAGGTAAATATAAGAAGATTGATGTTTTAATCAATAACGCGTCCGTTTGGATACAGGGCGAATTAGAACAAAATGAGCCGGACCAAATACAAAAAACTATAAATATAAATACTACCGGGACTATACTTTTCACAAAGGAGGTTGCTTCCGTAATGCAAAAGCATAAAGAAGGGTTGATCATAAACATAAACTCACAGGGTGGTTTTTATGCAAAAGCGGAACGAAGTATATACACCGCTACAAAATGGGCAATCACAGGATTCACTAAATCAATTCAATTAGAATTAGCCAAATATGGAATAAGGGTAACTGGTCTTTATCCAGGCAAGATGAAAACTAACATGTTTACTAAGGTTGGAATAAAGAAAGATCTGTCTGACGCATTAGATCCAGAAGAGGTGGCAAGAACCATTGCTTTCTTGATAGAAAGCGGGCCCAATGTTGTATTTCCAGAAATTGGCATAAAAAACATTAATAACTAAACTCAGACAAAATTTGCTACATAAAAAAATCGCCTCGGTGGTGGTTTTTTGTTATGCTATTTCTATGAATATAGATTGGATATTTTTTGACGTTGGTGGTGTATTATCTGATGAAAGCCGTTATTTTAACTTTAGAGTAAATATTGATCTTAATATAATCAAGAATTATAAGCCTGAAGTAACTCGACAAGACATTTTAAATATATGGCCTAAAATTAGCGCAATTCAATCAGAACTGGATGAAAGTGTGTTCAGATGGTTCATACCTGAAAAAGCTGATGAAGCCATTGCAGAGATGAGAGAAAGGAAAAAATCAGGACCTCCGTATACTGAACAACAACAAATTAGACCTGAAGCCGCTGCAGTGGCATATGAACTATCAAAAAAATATAAACTTGGGTTAATCGCTAATCAACATAATGCTATTAAAGAAAAATTAACCACAGCTGGTGTTTTGAAATACTTCCAACATACAAGTATTTCCGATGATTATAAATTGGAAAAGCCAAACCCAGAGATTTTTCGTATCACGCTAAATGAAGTTGGAGCAGATGCTTCAAGCTCAGTCATGATTGATGATAACATCGAAAGAAGTTTAATTCCTGCAAAACAAATTGGGATGACTACAGTATGGTATCAATTAGAAGATCGTGATGTGCAAGGTAATATTGTTGATTATAAAATCCGCTCCCTCAATGATCTATTGTCGATTTTCTAACCAGCTCAGCTGTGCCAAGCCAATAAAAAGCATCTTTATTTTGAAGGTGTTTTTTGGTATCATGATTTTAGAATAATTAATAATATGAACATGGAACATCTACACTATACAACCCAAATAAATGCTCCTCAGAGAAAAGTTTGGGACACAATGCTAGGCGAAGAAACATATAAGCAGTGGGCATCAGTTTTTAACCCTGACTCTTCGGCAGAAACATATGTTGAAGGCGGTTGGGATGAAGGTAGTGATATCAAATTTTTAGGCAAGGAAAAAGACGGCACTGTTTCAGGCATGATCGGAAAAATACAAGAATCTAGGCCAGGTGAATTTATTTCTATCAAATACTCTGGTGAAATTATGCAGGGCAAAGAGAATATTTATGCACCTGATGAATTATATTTTGAAAACTACACTTTCAAAGAAAAAGATGGCGGAACTGAATTGGTCGTAGACATCAACGTAAAAGATGAATACAAAGATATGTTTAACGGTATGTGGCCGAAAGCCTTGGAAGTATTAAAGCAGTTGGCTGAGAAATAAGGGTAGTGTGTTTTATGATTGAATAATGATATGCGAATTACCTCAGGTTTCCGAAAACTTTTGCCATCAATTTTAAGCGGTGCGGTTGGCATTGCTCTCATTATCTACGGTGGCAACGATGATAGTCCTGGAGCTCAACTCCTCGGTCTAGTCATATTCATTATCTCGATGATAATCATGATTAGAACCAGACACAAGATTGTCTGTGATATAAAAAAGTAACTTAACCACAGTTTGAATATTTTTTATTATCCATCAGATTTAATTCATGGTATATTATATCCAGAAGATGGGATTTGAAATAAAATAAAATTTACTGTTTCATGGTACATGGAAAGTAAAAAAGGAAAAACAAAATGAGTGTGTTAAGTAAATTAAAACTAAGCACGGCGATATTAGGATCGCTACTTATATTTGCGTCTGTTGTTGGACCAGTAGAGACAGCGCAAGCTGCTATAACCCTTGGCGCCAATAGCGTGTCCTCTGATGGAGCCTACACATTAGACCATGGAGCCGCTACAGCCATGCTACTTGGGCCTTCGGCCACCAGTGGCACTATGACCATTGGCGGCGCATCCCAAACAGGCACTCTAACAATCGGCCGATCCACTGCCGGCCAAACTATTAATATTGGCACAGCCGCAGGAGTTAACAGTATCAACATTGGGAATACCACTGGCGCTTCATCTATTACTATTGATGCAGGAACAGGCAATATTAACATCGGACAAAGTGTCCACGCCCGAACATGGCGAATTGGTGATGCTGCTGCCGCTCAAACAATGTACATTGGCGATAACGATGCTTCAATTAACCTCCTTAGAATTGGTGGTACAACTAGCAAAGTCACTATCGGTGGTACTTTTACTGTGATGGGTAATGGCCCAAACTATATTGCGACAGAAAATGGTGCGAACAACGCCATCGCTGGATTCGTGCAAGATAGTGTTGGGACTAACATCCCATTAACTGCAGGATTAATTGTCTACATAAAACTAGGGCATACTTTGCAAGCCGGTGCTAACACCTTTACCTTAAATGCTGGAGTAGCTAAAAATATCAAAAGCCACTTTAATGCAGCGAACGATATTGCGACTGGCTACGCGGCTACCGGAATTATTGGTTTGATGTATGATGGGACACAATGGCTTGACCTCAGCCAATAGGCACAACTGACATATTTCGATAAAAAAACCACCTCTGCAACGAAGCGGTTTTTTTATTTATCATTTTCTTGAGTGAGTTAACTTCCCGTGATTAATATAGCCAATAGCGTCAGCTATATTATCATACCGAGCCTTCAACTCTGAATACTGTTCTGCTGTTAACTGTGTCTCTGCTTGTAAACTAACGAGTTTATTAAAAAGTAATATGAGATCGTCCTTTGCCGGTTGTCTTAAAGGATGACTAGGAGCATCTTTTGCTTCTAAATCCGTAATCGCATACAGCTCTTCGAGAGAATGCCTGGCCTCAAATTCATCGAACATGGCTTGAAGTTCCGCAATCTCAGGAGCGGACTCCCTGCGATCTTTCTATCGGTTAAGATTATTTGCGGGAAATGAATCCGGATCATCCACTTTTGATGCTTCAGCTTTTTCAATAACGACATCCTCTTCTGGCAAAGCACTTTTCTCGACCCATTTTTTCTCCATCTCATCTAACTCATTAGCCTGATACGCTTCCTCAAATTCCGGTGCTTGTTTTTGTCGTTCAACCCATACTTTACGTTTTTGAGTTTCAACGTCGATAATAGTTTCAGGACCAATGCTATCGGGTCCAGTAAGAACTCTCGGATCAAACCCTAGTGACTGGTGAACAATTTCTCTCAAAATTTCTATTGATTTCTTATAATCATCATGTTGATACTCTTCATGTTTTATGAGGTTAGGGTTATAGCTTCCTCCTAACAAAGAAACCTCCACAGTACCCTCTTCTGAGCGTGCTTTCAACTCTTTCAAAGTTTCTGCTAAATCCTGAGAAAACTTTCCCCTCATTTCATCATCGCCTCTCACAAAATATCTAGGGTCTTGATGGCTCAGGAAAGATATTTCTTTACCGCTTTGAGCATCTCTCCCAACTCCTACTACAGCTGTGCAATTAATATAATGATCGGAAAACCAATCTCTCTCATCTACAGGTGAAATTAAATAAGATTCCATCCCACCATCTTTAAATCCTTCTGCTCTATATTTCTTCGGGTCAAACCCATCAAAATCTACCCATGTAGTAACACCCTCATTGAGTTCGTCTCTGCGATCACGATACGCTTCCAGCTCTTCGCTATCTGCACTTAAATCAATTAATTCAACTTTAATCGGTGTAATATCTACCCTTAGCTCAGCCTTTTCACGAACAATGCTTTTTAGCTCGTCGGGGTTAAATCCTTGATTAAATTCTGACATAATTTAAAATTATTTTTATTGACCTAACTATACCACTTAACAATAAAAGATTCTAACCATTTCGACAGTGGCGAGATAAACAAAGCATATCTGCTAAAACAGATGTTTTTTGTTATAATATTGATATGGATATTAGTTCAGCTTGGAACGAATTCAGATTTGAAATAGCATTGCTTATTTTTGTAGCTTACATTGTTGTAGACGGAATGTATGCTTATTACACATTAGCAGTTACAAAGCGAAAGCCTTATTCAGCAGCAAATGTCGGTGCGTTGATGCATTTCATACTTGCCTTAGGTGTTTTGAGTTACGTCCAAAATTATTTGTACCTCATTCCGTTAGCATTGGGTTCATGGGTTGGGACTTTCATTATCGTAAAGAAAGAACAAAGTAAACCGCCTCTACAATGATATTGTATATTGTAATAATAAATTTATGAACAAATACTTGCGGATCGTTTTCATAGGTTTATTAATTTTCTTCGCATATCACCTAGTTCGCGACCTACTTCAAATCTATGGCGCATCTAATTTTCTAACACAAATAGGTCATACCACACATTTATGGTGCAAGGAGTACTGTAATCAAGTCACTTTAGTACCGGAAATATTTGGCATAATTGCAAGCGTGATGGTAATCAAAACTAAACGAGTTGGCGTATTAGGATATGTACTATTAGCGACATTGCCACTCTGGCTACTTTTCCAATTTCTTCCATAAGACTCTTCAGAAACGACAGCAGTAAAAACTGGTGTCTTTTCTTTTGCCTTAGACAAATAAGGCAATATATTATATTGTTCTATTGTTCCCAGACAATCCGACCAGGAGGTATTGATGCCGTATCAGACAATGAGCAAAGCGGACGGGAGGAAGTACCTGCCGCACATCTGGAATATCTTTTTCAAACCCTTGTCTGAACCTGACTTCTTCGTGGAGCCGTGGGACAATCGC
>CAYOVR010000029.1:0-5946 GCA_964407465.1 uncultured Candidatus Saccharibacteria bacterium | reverse complement strand
AACTGGGCGACTGCGCCGAGCTCCGACTGGGCACGGGAAGGGACGGTGCAGATGAGGTCTACTTCTTCGTCACCGACGAGGAACTCATTTCTTTTCTCACGACCGCGCGAGAATTCTATCTCTTCGGCGCCTACGGTCAAATCAACGTCGGCCAAATACGAGCTCGAGGTATCGCAACGACCGAAGAGAACCACCCAGAGACAGAACAGATCAGGGCTCGACTGCGATCGACTATCGCAAGCAGGGTCGGGGCCATGATCAACAAACTTGACGAACGGGAAGCCGCGCAACGTTTTACCATCATCGACAATGGTATGATGTTCTGCTTCCATATCAGTTCCTTCGCGTACAAGACGTACGAACGTGGCTAACGCCGTCACGCAACAACCGGAAAGGTTGTTCTCGTGGCGGCCTTTTCATTCTCTCTGCGTAAACCATCAACATTATATGGATAGGATAGTTTTTTGTTATAATATAGGTATGAACAAACAAATCTCCAGTGGAACAGCACATAAATTACCATCAGATTTACACAAAGCTCTCTCTTTAGATAAATCAGCAATAGCTCTTTGGGAAGATCTTACTCCCCTCGCGCGCAATGAGTGGATTTGTTGGGTTACGTTCGTAAAAAAAGAAGAGACAAGAAAAGAACACGTGAAAAGAACAATTAGCGAACTCAAAGAAGGTATGCGTCGTCCATGTTGCTGGCTTGGCTGCACTCATCGCAAAGATAAAAAAGTCAGTCCTTCGGTGAAAGCGATACTAAACAGACGATCTAAAAAATAACAGAACTACATGATAAAAAGCTGGCAAGAACAGTATTTAAAAACGAGAAATCAACCCCCTTCCTTAATACTAGTTAAAGGAGTGTCTTTCGTTCAAAATAAAGGAACGGCTATAGATCTTGGCAGTGGTAACTTAGTGGATGTTAAGTTTTTATTGTCACAAGGCTTCAAAAAAGTAATTGCGATGGATAAAGAATTACCTCATGAGGAATTACTTATTGATTTACCTGAGGACCGCTTTGAATTCATCCAATCTAAGTATGATGAGTTTGAATTTCCCGAAAACCAATATGATTTAGTTAATGCCCACTACTCACTCCCCTTTAGCTCTCCCAAAACTTTTGATAAAGTTTGGGGTAGCATAGAAAAGTCGTTAGTGAATGGAGGAATCTTTACAGGACAATTCTTTGGCATCAACGACCAATGGAACGACAAAACGAGAGATATGACTTTTCACACAGAGCAAGAAATCAGAAATTTGCTCAATAATATGGAAATTTTAAATTTCGCGGAAGAAGAAATTGATCGTAAGTTGGCAAGTGGGGATAAAAAACATTGGCATCTTTTTCATGTAATAGCAAAAACGAAATAAATTTTACTCCGAAGCCAAACCTATGAACATGTTCAAACCGACAAAAGCCACTAGTGTTGCAACATACTTAGCTCAGGTTCCCAAGGAACGCAAAGAGTTAGTGCTTTTTTTGCACGAGTTTATAAAGAAAACCGCACCAAAGCTAAAACCTCATTTTGCTTACAACATGCTTGGCTACGGCTCATTCCCCTATCTCAATAACAAAAAAGAGAAACTTGAGTGGCCTGTCATTGCATTAGCCAATCAAAAGAATTACATTAGCCTTTACGTATGTGCAACAGAAGATGGACAATACATAGCCGAAAAGCACAAAAAAGAGCTTGGCAAGGTCAGTGTTGGAAAAAGTTGCATTCGTTTTAAGAAACTTGAAGACATTAACTTACCTGCCTTAAAAAAAGTTTTGAAACTTGCTGAAAAGTCTCCAGGACTTTTGAGCGCGAAAAAATAGCCGTTATCAGAAAATGACGCCCACAATTCTCCTATTATCAAATATTAAATTTTTCGCACAAAATCCAACAATCCTTGGAAAACCTTTTAGCTCATACAAAATTGCCTACATCACCACCGCCGCAAAAGCTAAAGTCATAGAAGACCGCCAATATCTCAAGAAAACAGAAGAAATTTTCAAAGACATGAGGATTGATTATACGGAAATCGATATAGAAGGCAAAAACGAAAATGAGCTCCGTACTATACTCAAAGGTTACGAAGCACTATATGTACAAGGCGGTAGTACGCTCTATTTAATGAATGCCATCAGAACAAGTGGATTTGAAAAAGTTGTTAGGGAATTATTAGATACTGGAGTAGCTTACATCGGGGCCAGCGCAGGTGCGATGGTGTGCTCCCCTACAATCGAAGTCTCGACATGGAAACATCCGGAAAAATTCAATGATGTTTCTGAAGATGAACTAAAAGGCATGAACCTCGTACCTTTTTTAGTCTTCGTTCATTACACACCTGAATATCACACAATTATTGAAAAACATAACGGGCAATCTAACTACCCTGTAATAACCCTCACGAACGATCAAGCCATGCTGTTTAGAAACGGCGAGCATGAATTACTTGGTCAAAATGAAACAGAAATAATTCGATGAAAATGTACGTATTTGTAACTTACGGGCAGCCCGGGTCAGGAAAAACATTTACTTCGACCAGGCTTGCCAAAGATTTAAACCTTACCCACCTTAATAGTGATCGAGTACGATTGCGATTGTTTCGTAATCCAGAATACACAGTTGCAGAGAACCAGATTGTCTTTACTGCCATGGACTTAATTGCCGAGAGCTTGCTCGGCTCTCGAACAAGTATTATTTATGATGGAAATTTAACGAAAAAAGAATTTCGCACCCGAGTATACAAACTCGCAAGGAAGTATCACGCAAAACCATTCTTGCTTTGGTTTGACACCCCTATCCAATCATCAATTACACGAGTCGCGAAACGAAGTACGCTTAAATCAAAAAAATTACGGGAAATTCACCGCCCTATAGATGAAGAAGTGATTCACAGACTAAAAGCTAACATGCAAGATCCCACAAATGAACCAGTTATTAAACTGGATGGGTTAGCTACATATAAAAAGCAAAAAGATGTAATTCTTCGGGCAATAAAAAGCGCGGTCAAGTAGTCATCATTTGATAGATATTAAAAGTGGCGGTCTGGTGTGCCCCTTTGATGTGCACACCAGACCGCCGAATAGCGACCGACTATTTACACTCCTTGATCTCGGTGATGCTAGCGTGAAGCCGTGCTGCCGCCCACGCCGCGAAGGGCAAGGTGGCAATCAGGAGCAATGGCCCGAACCAAGCGCCGGGATTATCAACCCGACCGTGCGCAGCGTCCATGTACCAGTGCCAGACTGTCCGCACGATGATGGCGCCAACTCCCCAGTACCCCAACCCGAGTAGAAGGAATCCGATCATGGACATGGGCCATGCATCGACCTCCCTTTGACCGCGCACTGCAATCCTCCACAGCGGGATGGCATACATGAGCAAGAGGATGCAAATGCTCCAGTAGCCATGAGACGGGTCGAACTCGTTTCGCCCCTGAAGCGTCACCGTGAAGATGAAGTACAGAGGCGTGCCGACAACCCCCGTCAGAAAACAGAACAAGTAGAACGAGCGCGTCACCGCAGTGATCTGAGTCATCGTAGAACCTCCGGAGTTGTGCTGGTTTTTACAATCACTTGTAAAAACGATTTATTATTATATCATAAAAACAACATAATTGCAAGTAGTTAAAATCCCATAAATATGGGGTATTCTGAGAATAAAAACCAATCTCAAAGAAGAAACCACCAAGACATTATTGGTGTTTTTTGATATGCTTGAAATATGAAAAAACTATTTACATGGCAAACACTTCTCCTCTTAGCTGGAACTTTGTTTGCAGGATACAACGTAGTCAAAAACTTTGTCACCTTTTACGGTTTTGAAGGAA
This sequence comes from uncultured Candidatus Saccharibacteria bacterium, assembly GCA_964407465.1. GTDB lineage: Bacteria > Patescibacteriota > Doudnabacteria > UBA920 > UBA920 > JADZEH01. Next base: position 2,121 of record CAYOVR010000029.1, on the reverse strand, counting down.
CGATTTTTAAACTACAAGACTGTTCTATTCCCAACCCAGTAACCCAAGCCTGTTTCTATGGTGCTGTCGGATTTTTGATCGCTTTAGTCTGGTCCATTATCTTACTCCGAAAACCAAGCAACAAAGGTCAACACTATTTATGGTGGTTTCTCTCTGCGGGAACGATTTTCGCTTGGTACAATGTCACAAAAGAATTCATTCTTTTTTATGGCACACGTAGCGGCCCAGTGCTTGGCTGTTCAGCTACTCCTATTACTAACCCCTTTCTTACTCCTTGCTTTACAGGCGCAACTATCTTTCTCATTACCGCCATACTCTCAGGAATAATTTACTCTCGCATGATTACAAACGCGCAGACGACGACGCCCTCTCGACCTTAGCAACTAAAATAAAAATAATGAATAAATTTTACGGACTATCTAACCCGATTGAAAGCCAGAGAAATCTAGAAGATCATTCATATCAAGAACTACGTAAAGGAAAATTGGAATTATATCAAGAATCGCAAGAATTCTTCAATATCGACTTCTTCTCTGCTCCAGAGGCAGAAATCATAGATTTTCTTAAAAAACTTTCAAGTCAACAACGTAGTGAAGCAATGGAATTTCTCTCACAAATTGTCACTCTAATTGCCGAACAAATCGAGAAACTTCAAAGGGATCAAGAACCAGACAAAAACCAAGCTGAAATAATAAATAGCGTGAAGTCAGAGGAAAGTAGGGTTAATAGATTTCTAATTGAGCTCGGCTATTTCAAATAACTAATGTGATATATTTTTACAATTACTATGAAAACATTTAAAACTATAGACGCATACATAAATACTTTTCCTGGTGATGTTCAAGAAATTCTTCAAAAAATGCGCATTACTATTCACAAAGCGGCGCCAAAAGCTGAAGAAGCGATTAAGTATAGTATTCCAACCTTTGTTTTAAATGGTAATCTAGTTCACTTCGGTGGTTTCAAAAACCACATCGGATTTTTTCCTGGACCTGATGGGATAGCAAACTTTAAATCAGAACTAAAAAAATACAAAACATCTAAAGGCACAATCCAATTTCAACTAGATAAGCCAATCCCCTACGCTTTAATTACAAAAATTGTAAAATTTCGAGTAAAGCAAAATTTAGTAAAAGAAAGGTAATATAAAACTCGGCTTGCTATTGCGCTAAAAAGGATCATACTACAAACATATAAGCGAATGAGGTATTTCATATAAACATCATGTGAATGCTTCATCCTTACTATGCGATCATTAATTCGTAACAAAAGAAACATGGACTCATCCGTCTCCCCCCGCACAAAACCTCTCTACAGAGGTACGCAAATTGTATGGTATATCGTCGGTCTCTTAGAAGCACTCTTAGCATTTAGATTTATTCTAAAGCTTTTAGCTGCAAACCCAAACGCAGGTTTTTCTGAGTTTATTTACTCAGTTACCTACCCTTTTGCGGCCCCGTTCCTTAACGTATTTAAAGTCGCAAGAGTTGAAGGTAGCGTCCTTGAATGGACCACTCTTCTTGCCATGCTTGTCTACTGGCTCATCGCTTGGGCAATCATCAGATTATTCATTATGAGCAAACCTGTTTCAACACCAGAAGCAGCTGTTAAGCTCGATCGCCAAGATTAATCATTAATAAAAAGGACATAAACTTATGGGAATTATACTTTGGATTATTTTTGGGGCATTAGCTGGTTGGATTGCATCAATGGTGATGAAAACCAATGCGGCACAAGGGCCGTTAATGAATATCATCGTTGGTATTATCGGTGCGTTAATTGGTGGATTCTTGATGAACACCTTTGGGCAAGCCGGCGTCACAGGCTTTAACATCTACAGCCTCTTAGTTGCTATCGTTGGTGCAATAGTCTTACTAGCTATTGTTAAAGCGGTAAAGAGATAACAAACATTTTAGCTAACCCCGCACGCATGTGCGGGGTTTTGTTTTTATCAATAATTGCTATACTTAAAATAATTAATCAGGAGTTAAATAAGTTATGGATATAAACTATTGGGCAGTGATAGTCTCAGCAGTTGTGTCTATTGTTATCGGAAGTTTGTGGTACGGTCCTTTGTTCGGCAAAGCCTTCATGAAAGCCATGGGCATGAATGAATGGAGT
>CAYOVR010000028.1:0-13987 GCA_964407465.1 uncultured Candidatus Saccharibacteria bacterium | reverse complement strand
ATCGGGACTTCACCAGGCTTGAAGCAAACACCCTTCGCCAGCTCAGCGTCTTTAGCCTGCGACGATGCCCGAGACTTCAGTGCAGCAAACTCCGGCTTTGCCGCGTCCAACGCCTTTTGCTGCGCTGCAATGTCGGCATTGTTGGTTGCGGTTCTGGCCTCGCTCGCAGCCTTGGCGTTCGCATCAAGTGCGGCCAACTCGTTTGCAGCGTTTGCGGTATTCTCACGCTGACGGGCCGCCCCCTGTGATTGAATATTCTTTAGTGCTTGGTTGTGAACGGCGTCTTGCTCGCGGGCCGTTTCAGGATCTGAACTTCGAGTCAGCCAATGCCCGATCTTTTCGCCGACGCTTTGGGCTTGCGTCGAATAGGAATCCCACAAGCTGAACAACTCGGTCTTGAGATGTATCCACCATCTTAGCGCGCCAAATACCGCCTCGGTCGTCGTGCGGATATAGAAGTCCTTAAACTCGGTCCACTTGGTCCGAAGCCAATTGGTCGCCTCGAGCCACGCCAGCTTCACGCCGGCCATAGCCACCTTCATAGCCAACGACATGTCGCCGGCTGCGATCGCATCGGCAATGCCGCCAAACGTGTCTCGGGCCACTTGCGCCAACGTGCCGAACCAGCCCACGAGGCTTTGGACCATACTCTGCCCGGCGTTGGTCGAAGTCAGAAACCAGTAGGTCAGCCCCACTAACCCAGCCACGACTAGCGCGACAGGAGACACGAGCGAACTAACCACCGCAGCAGCTGTGCCAATTAGACCAGCGAACATGGTTAGAGCGGTGCCCACACCGTAAAGTGCGACACCGAAAGCTGTGATTGCTACTCCTGCGGCAGTCAGCCCCACACCAATCTTGAAGACTGTAACGAAGAGCGTTTGATTTGCCGCAACCCAGCGGCCTACTGCTATGGCGATGTTCGTGATATTGCCGATCGCTTCGCGGATGGTGTTGGAAACCGCATCCCCAATCGTCATTCGCACCGCCTTCATCACGGCGAGCAACTTGTCGAACGCATCGCCAAGGGCATCCGCGCGCGCTGCCGCTTCATCGCTCATAACTAATCCAGCGTTGCGAGCCTCCTCCTGCAGTGCACGGAGGTCGGCAATCATAGGCAGCAGTGCGGTGCCCGATTTGCCCCATGCCTTCATGGCCGCTTCAGCTCGTTTGCTGGGGTCTTCAATGGCGGCGATACGTGCGGCCACTTGGTCGAACGTGTTAACGTTCTTTCCTTCCTTGGCCATAAACCGCAGAGCCTTCTCCACTGACTCGAGCGAGGTTCCCGTTTGTTCGGCAGCGTATTTCAGTTCGGACAGCTTGGATGCAGACATGCCAGTACGGGCTGACATATCGTTAAGGGCGCTGCCGGTGTCGGCAAACTCCTTCGCCATAGCAAGGAACGGGGCTGTAATCGCAGAGCCAAAGCCCGAGATAGCTCCACCGATAATTGCAACACCGCGGCCGATCGATTGCATCTTCCGGCCGGCCGCATCGAGCCCCTTCACAAAGCCGTTGTCCTTCAAGAACAGCGACACATAGGCGCGGCCTGCTTCAACGTCAGATCGTCCGGCCATTACATACCGCCTTGCAGCATCGCGGGATCGTAGGGAAGTACTTGTTGCTTGTTGCTTCCGCCGCTAGTCATCCCCAGCATCTCGGCTTTACCGAGCGCCATCTGATACAACATCGCGAGCGTAAGGCCGGCCGGATGAACGCCTACGAAGCCGGCTAGCTTTAGGCATTCGCTAAGTGCGTCAAAGCGTTTTCGGTTGCGGTTGCGAGCCGCTCTTGCAGCAGCGAATCCAGCTTCTGATTCATCGCCGGGTCGTTCAGTTGTGCCGCCCCCAGTTCCGCTCCGCGGGCCTCCACCTCTCGCTGCTTGTCGACCATGGCTTGCAGCAGGCTCCGCTTGTGCGGTGGGGTAAAATTTACGATTGCCTGCGTGAGTGCATCCCCTGCTGCAGCAACTGTGTCGCCGTCGTGCAGGGCATCCCAAAATTGTTCGACCGATAAATTGCGGGACACGCGTTGCGAGTCGCATAGCAACTGAATGACCATGAGCCTTTGCAGTCGGTCTTTGCCAAGCCGCTGCAAGGTTGTGGCTTCTGCTTCGTCGTCACCAAGCAGGAACTCTTTGTCACACTCATTGCGCACACGCATACCAGAGATTGCATCGATTGCAACCTGCCACTCTCGGCCTTCTGTGTCTTTGAACGAAGCCATGATTAAACAGGCACTCCACCCTTGAACATCGAGAGCTTGAGGGAGGTGGCGGAGACTCCGATACCGACAATCACCGGATAGTGGCCACTGGCGAGGTCAGCAACTGGTGCAATGCCGCCAGCCGTAGCCGAGAGCACATAGACTGATCCAGTCGTCACCGAGAATCCTGGATTGATTGACCCACCAATCGCAACCTTCACCGGCTGGCCGCTTGCCCCGCCGTTCATCGCGATGCCCGCAGCATTCGCTGTGGTGCTGCTCGCGTTCGCGTCGGCTAGCTTGTAGGTGCTTGTGGAAGTGTCGAGGTAAACCGTTTGCCCTGCGGTCACCGATGCACCCAAGAATCCGTCCGCGTATTGCGTGTCGGTGCCCGGCGCCACACTCGTCGCTGTGACTGAAACGTCTGCCATGTCTGGATTTCCTTATTAAACGTAAGCCGATGGAGAGCGGCCGTAGTCGCGGCACGGCTCAGCGGTGAATGTGATTGCCTGCTCGCCTTCAAGCGGCCACGGATTGGACATTTTGAGGGTGAAGTCTGCGTCCGGCCCCTTGCCGCTCGTGTAGTCCTTGCCACGCAACGCCACGCCCGCACCTGCACCTACCGCTGTCTTCAGGGCAGCAAGGGCGGTGTCGGTGATGTCGTTGATCATGGTCCACTCAACGCCGACCACGAGGGCCGTTACCGACGACGTTTTGACCGGCGGGCTGGTGCTCGTGCCGCGCACCGTGGTATTACCCCGCTCAACATCAAGATCGAACTTGATGTCTTGGCAGTTGGTGAGAAGCGTAGCTGCCGTACTGCCGGCCGTGCCGTAGTACAACAGTCCCTCGAAGCCCATCTTTACGTTGGCCATTGTTACTCTCCGTCTCGCTCGATAGCGGGTGGTTCTGATTCAACTGGTTCGGGGGCGGCTGCCTGCTCTGCTTCGGCCGCTTCAATCTTCTTGCGCAGTTCCTCGCGACGATTAGCCGACAAACGAACACGCTCCGCGTTGGCGGTGTGCTCAATGTCGACCTTTGCGAACTCGGCTCGGAGTAGTCGGAGATTGGTGCTCATAGGAAGCGAAACTTCTCCATATTTTCGAGCAGCTTGGCTCGCGCGATGTTTTCAGTTAACGCAACAAACGGCCGCGGGCGGTAATGCCATGGAATTGGCCTTTGGTTCCGCCCCAGGTAGCGGATTTTTTTTGCTCGCGGGTCCCATATCTTGCGACGCATAACTGTTCCGCCGTAGTTGATTAACTCTGGAACAGTAAGCCCTGCTGCAGCGACTTCTCGGTCAGTTCGGTCAAGCAGCGCTGGACCGATCACTAGTGACTGATTTCGGTTGTCGTAACCAAATCGAATCTTCTCCCTGAGCAACGGGTTGCCTGGACGCGCTGATGGATAATCGCCCGGGGCGCTCGCCGACTTGCGTCGTCGCATTCGTCGCTGCATTGCCTTGCGAACGTAGGCGCCTGTGGCCCCGAACACTCGCTCGGTCTTCTTGTCCATCCGTGCCTGCACTGCTTCGAGGTCGAAGAACATGTCCAGCGATACGTGCATGCCGTATCCGCCGGTCTTGAATAACGAGCCTTCAGCTTTGGTGTAGGATCTTGCCACGCGCGCTATTCCGAATACTCAAACGTTCTCGCTACCGAAAAGACGCCGTAGTCCCGCATCATTTCGGTGCTGTACTCTTGCCGGTCCTGCCCATCGTCAAAGCCGATGAAGTGCAAATCCTTCAGTTCTTTACCAAGCAGCCTCTCTGACAACTGGTCGGATAGCTGCATCAGCTTGTCCGCAATCACCAGATTGGCCTCTTCTGTCGGTTCCGTTAGCCTCCGCTGGATCACAACGATTGGCTTGTAGGTTCTCTTAAACGCTGCATCGCCTCGCTGCACTCGCCGCTCCGCTTTCACCGACCCCGTGAACACCATCACCACAACTTCCTTCAAGCCCTCAAGCTCGGATTCAGTTAGTGGCAGGGCCTTTCGGGTCGCCTCGAAGGAGAACTCGTAAGGCTCCTCTTCCGTTGAGTTCGGACGGTTGAGTAACTCAACAATCGCATCCGCAAGCTCAACGTTCTTACTGCTCATTGGTCTCGATCAGCTTCACGCTTGCCGGAATCCAATCGCTCCGCGGGTCCACTGCGCCCATCGCTGGGCCAGCGGTCTCGGGGAGCACCTCAAACACGTACTCGGTTCCGCCCCATATCCACTTGATGCGGTCCAGCTTTTGCGGGGTGGTCGCCACTCCATCAGCGACCAAATCACCTCGATACAGTTGCCACGTAAATTGCCGGCCAATCAGCATCGGCCCGCCGTCCGAGAGCTGCTCAATCTGTTGATTGCTCAGGGTGGCGGTCAGGGACTCGCTGATTACTAGTGCGCCACGGGTGTAGGTGACTGACTCGCCTGCGGCTGCACGCATGGCGCGATTTAGTAACGCGAACCCGTTTTGCAGTAGGGTGGCCATTAGCTGTTAGGCGTTGCCGTGATACGGAGCGTGCGACACTTTGCAGGTCGAGTTAGCACCACCACCACCACTAGCCACGACCCAACCCATTACCGCGTTGTTGGTCGAGACCGTGGTTACCTTGCGGGTGTTATTTTGGATGTCCCAGTACACCTTGGCGCCATTCGCTGCGTTGTTCAGGTTCACCATGTCGTAGACGCCACCACCTACCGCAGCAGCACCGAGCGTGCTGTTGACGATTGGGCGATGTACGACAGCGGCCACGGCGCCAGTACCAGCCGTGTTGGCCGTCACCGAACCGAGAACCACGACCGTGCCTTCAGCGACATCGCCAGAAGCCGGCGTGTAGTCGACCATCACCGGGTCGCCATGACGAAAAGTTGCGTCAGCCATTTGCTTAAACCTCCAAAGGTAAAGTGTCTTGGGGAATTGCTTCGCCCTCAAAATCAGCCCAACTGTCGGCCGAATCGTCGAAAGAGACGGGGCTTTTTTCGCGCGGATAGCGTTGTGATTCGTTGTCGAAATCGTGGGTTCCCCACGCGTGCGTGTTCGAGAATTCAACATCGCCTTCATGCTTGAGCGCGATCTTGCGAGTGGCACCGATGCGTAGGCCAAGATCATTCAGCAGCCGAGAGAAAAACCAGTCTTCCGATTCCACCTCGGGCCGATAGCAGTTGTTGACGCGGTCGAAAACGATCCGATCGTTGATCTCAAAGCGAACCTGTCGGCACCATTCTTGATTCCACTTGGCAACCCAGCAGCCGGTATTCAGCAGCAGCGGCGCGCCGCCTAGATCGTCGCTCGTGAAAGTTTCTGGAAGCCGATAAACATCGCGCATCGACAGCCGGCATTCTGGATTCCAGTTATCGCCCTCGTGGTGCAACGCGATGCTGGTGATGCCGCGAAAGTCTTTGATCGGCACGACTGCGCCAAGCACGTCCAGGTTGTTTCGTTCCAATTCGTCGATCAGCGTATCGAGCCAGAAGTCCTCGCAGCCGATGTCGTCATGCAGCATCGCGAAGTAGTCGAGGCGTTCACCGGCATGCACGATGTTCAGCGCGTGACACCAAAGCTTGTTGAAGTTGCAAGCCAAGAGTGAACCGGCCGCGTATTGCCGATCAACATGCACGCCAGGTGCGCACGCCTGCCACAGTGCCCGCGCCGCAGCAGCGGTGCATTTGCCATATCCCGGTTGCCCGAGAAAGATTCGGCGGTCTTGTGGTGCAGTGGTCATTACTTGGCGGGTGCGGTGATCTCAGGTTTTTTGGCTTCGCCGCGGACGTTGACGGGTTGCAGCAGGGCCGGGTATCGCTTCGTAAGCCACTGAGCGGCGGGTTCAGGAAGGTCCACCACCGTTCCCGCTACAAGGTCCGCGGCTTTCAGCGACAGCGATGCACATAGTTCCTTGTTGCAGAGCGTGGCGTCATCGGTGCCAAGGTTTTGCTTCAGTTCAAACTTCATCTTGTGTTTCCTTTTGACAGAGGGAGTAGTGCCGCCCGCCGGCGCTCCCCTCTGTCAAGGAGAGACACCGGACGAGTAGCGTTTCAGGATTACGACGATCCGCCGTCGGCCTTAACCGCAGCGCGGTATTCGAACTCGCTGACACCGACGTCGCTGTAGCCACGCATCTGAATTCCGAGCGTGTTGAAATCGGCGTCCGCGGTTTCCACCGTTGGCTCAACCTTGCCGTTGAGTGCAGGGATGACGAACGCTGGAAGGTCGTTCGGATCGGCCAACAGATAGTTGGCCGTCGTGCTGTAACCAGTGTATGAGCTGTTGCTCATGTACGGGCTGCTAACGACAGTGAATCGGCCCTTCCAGATATTGGAACTACCGCCAAGTCCAGTCGAAGTGCCGTCGATCAGCATCTCCGAATTCATCAACCGCAGCGCCGCACCATATTGAGCGGTAGGAACCGCCCAAATCTTCGGCTCGATCGCCAGCGGTTTGCTGTTCGGGTCGAGCTGGTTGCGGAAGATCGTGTAGGTGGCGTCGAGACCATTAACAGTAACGTCGGCAACAGCGGTATTGAGGTTGTTGTGACCAGCCGCATAGAAGCCCGAACTCTCTGCACCTAGGAACGCGGTCCAAAACAGGTCGTTGAGCTTCAGCATTGCTCCACGACCAAGTCGCGTCGGAACTGCCGTCAACGCGCCAAGGTCATCATTGATGATGTCCTGTCGTGTGATTGCGAGCATCGCCGCGTAGGTGTCGGCGTTGTAGGTGTAGGTCTGCTCGCCGAGAGTGGCGTGCTTGATCTCACCAGCCGCACCGAGCTTCGTGAACTGGGCGTCGCCGGTCAGGCTTACCGTTGTGACAGTCTTGAAGTCGCGTACATTGCGGACTGCTGCCAACTGGAACATGGCCTGGTCGACCGTCAACCAGCCAGTAAGCAAGAACTTGTTGGCCGTGTTCGCGACGATCGAATCCACGTCGATTGTCGAGTACCCGCCAGCACCGCGAATCTCACCGCCATACTTCTTGGCAAATGCCGCACGCAGCACGTCGCGATTGACGTCGCGCGAGTAACCATTGCTGTGGCCGTTGGCCTCGGCAGACAACAAGAGGAACTGGCACAGGCTGATATTGCCCTTGAAGCGATCGTGGGCAAGCTGCATCGTTTGGTCGTCGAAGTGGTTGCGACCGTGTCGATCCTTGTCGGCCAATCCACCGGCCTGACAAATCGCTGCTTCTAGGACTTTGTTTGTTAGCTGCCCGCTCTTGTCACGGGAAGACGCGCGAACCGTGTGGCCCATCGGGAGAGTCGCTTCGTACAGCTCCACGCGAAACTCGGTCGGGCTCATGCCCTTCTCGATGGCGTGATCGCACATTGCTTCGATGTCGCTGATTTCCTTTTCGGTAATCATGCGGCCTCGTTGCTCGATGTTTCGGTCTGCGACCTCACGAATCTCCTGGATTCGCTTTGCCTCTAGCTTGCGCTTCTCGAATGGATCATCGCTCGCTTTAATTGGCGCGGACTTCGTGCCCTGTCGCCCGGCGTAATTCGCTTCTAGATTCGCGATCTCTTGCGGAGTGAGGCTGTCGAGGTCCACGCTCGGCAGCATCTCAGCGGCCCATGCTTTGACTTCTGCTTTCATAATCTTCTGCTCCTTTTTAGATGCGGCACCGGCCGCGATTGTGGCCGACGTGTTGTCGTCCGCACCGTGGGAAACAAACGCAAAACCCTTGAGCACGCCTTTGCGCGTGACATACAGAGGGCCAGTGAATTTCTGGCCGTTGACTTCAACTTCGTGCCCCTTCTTGACGGCCTCGACTTCTTTGGGACTGACTTCGAGCGAAGCCTGCCACTGGTAGCCGTCTTCCGCGCTGCCCACGACTTCATCGCGAGCGGACGTGCGCGCGGTTGCCGTTCCATTGGCAACCAACGAATGGCCGTCGTTGGCTACGGCGAAGTTGCCGACGCGCTTCGTGCTGTCGTGGTCGAGATTGGCAACGAGAACCTTGCCGTTTTCAAGGCCCGCAAGGTCCACAACAACCGGCAAGTCCCAGCCGTTGATATCGAGAGCGCCGCCCGTGTAGAACTCGGCATTGAATTTCGGCGGTGATTTCTTGTCACCGTCCGCAGCACCTGCTTCGATCGAGACAGACGCGCCCATCGCAATAACTGGCTTTGATTTTGCGCAGGCGAATTGTTCTTTAGTTGGCATGGTGTGCTCCCTTGCCGTTGACTGAGTTGAGAGCGCTGCGGCGGTCGAGTTCGCCGAACAGCGCGGAGATTGCCTCGTCGGTGCTCAGTGATTTCGCTGGCGACGGTGCAGATACTTTTGCGGCTTGCACTTCTGCGGGTAGCAAAACATCAAAGAGTCGTTGACGGACCTCTTTCTCGGTCACGCCGTAGAACACAGCGGCTTTGGCAACTTCGTCGTCGCCATCCAAGCCAGCTTCGGCGAATACGAGGTGCGGGAATGTCTGACCGCTTTCGAGCTTCGTACGATTGGCGTTGGCTTCGGACTCAACATCCGCAACACGATGCTTTGGCCAGTCCCACGCATGAACGCGAGCAGCAGGGCCGATCGCTTCCGGGTTGCCACCCAGCCAGCCGAAGGTGAGTACGGCCGCGTCGAACCACGCATTGAACAGCGGGTCGAGGACCTGGTCGTTGCAGTCCTCGCGATCAACGTCGAGGTTGCCGTAGTAGGTTTGATGGTCGAGACGACCAGAGGCGTAGTTGTAGTCCGAGCTATTGCACGCCACCTTGTTGAGCGGCATGTTCTTCGGACGGCCCATCTCGTTGAGCCACATCTTGTGAGCTTCTGGGTAGTTCGCACCGGGGTGCTCGGCCTTGAGTTGCACCGGCTCCACCGTGTTGGGGAGCGCGGTCATCATGTTGGACGAGATGTCGAGCGTAGAGAGCGGAGTTACCGGCTGAGCGGTTTCCGGCTCGAACATCGTTTTCAGGAATAGCACCCAGGAGGCAATCTTCTCCCATGTGGAAATCTGGGCATTGCGACCGCGACGGAAGACGGCACCGAAGTTGAGTGTCGACGCACACTCAGGTACGCCGCGATGCTGACCAGGTCGGCGCATCTTGAACCAGTGCAGCACGAAGTTGGCCGGCACTAACTCGGTATCTGTTCCGAGTGTGTAACCGTTCTGCGAGCCAGGGTGCTGCTCGAGAAATTCGTAGTGGGTAGGATTTCCGAACTCGTCGAATCTAATGCCATCGATTCGACCTGGCTCATTTAGCCCCAAATAACCCGACTGGCATTGCTCGGTTTCGTAGAGCACCACATCGAGGCCGATGCGGTTGTTGATTTTCTTATTGCGGCGCAGGACTGCGAACGCTTCGCCGTCTCCGTGCTTGGCGTGCGCCATCGTCCAGAGCTTGCGGCGGAAGTTAACTGCCTTGCACCACAGATACCAATTCAGCTCCACCATCTGGTTGAAGCCGGGCGAATTGGTCTGCATCCGCAGTGCTGGGCCTACACCTACCAGATCGGTCGAATAGGTTTGGGCAATGCCGTCTGCGTAGCCGTTGTTTGCCAGTTCGTAGCGAGAGCGTTGAACCAGCGTTTGTCGGACACTCTTGGAATTCGCGCTATCAGCGTCGAAGGCATCGGAGTTGGCCCAGTAGGCAGCGAGATCGTCAGGCGTGCGGGCAGCATCGTAGTAGCCACGCTGCACCCGCTGCATCTTCGCAGCCCAGTCATTAGCGAACTGCGATAGCTCTTTCTGGCTGGGACCAGTGCGTTTGCGACGGAAGCCAGAGAGAAAGGCAGGGAGTTTCACCACGCACCTCCGCCCCGTAAGGTTTTGGTGCGTAGCCCAAACCAGTCTTGACCAGTTGCATCCTGACGGCGCAACCTATCCACAACATCCAATCGCTTCTGCGGGTCCATCGCTGTAACGGAGTTCGTTCCGTCACTGAACGACTGCACGCCCGCTTCTACGTCGGCGGCGACTTGTTCTTCGATGTCGTCTGCTGCTTCGGACATATCGAGCCAAAAGAAAACGGGGAACGCGCTCACACGCGAACCCCGCAATAGGCTCGATGAATTGCGTCATCTCAGAGGGCTGGCCGGCCCTGCCGATTAACGCGAGCCGCGCATGAACGCGGCCCCCAGGTTTTGTTAACGCTTACATCATAAGCGACCAACTACACTACCCATTGCCTTCGATTCCAGAACTGGAAACTTCCTTCGGTTTAATCTCTTCGATGATCACTCGATGCGGTTGTTTGGTTTTGAACTTTCGATTGCACCCATCTGTCCGGCATTCTTCGTAGCGGATGATTCGCGTCTTGCCGGTCTCTGTCTTGTAGGCGAACAGCTGCCGGCCGCACCCCGGGCAGCGCACACCATCGGAGCCCACTGATTCGTTCGCCATCTGTGCCAGCGACTTCGGCGGGTCCCATCTCTGAATCTTGGATGCGTCGTATGGGGTCAACGCAACTCCTTCCACGCCTTGCTAGCCTCGTCGCTAATCGTCTCCGCGTAATACCCCTGCATCGGGATCTTAAACTCCGCGTCCACCGCCTTCCGCATCGCCACGTAGAGCATCGAGTTATTGGGCACGTTGCCATGCGCCGCCAACTGCAAGAGCTGCTCCCGAGACTTCACCTCAACCGAGAGCCCCAGTTCAATCTGGTTCACGGCCATGAAGACCATCTGGTATTGGTTAGCTGCTGCTAGGTCGAAGTAGAGGGTGGGTTGGATGGTCCAGAAGCCGTGGTCTATCCAGCCGGCGAAGGGGGATTCGTGGATTAGGAGGCCGCCGACAGCACAATGGTCGTGCATCGTCTTGAGCACTTGGGCGGGGTTGAATATGTGCTCTAGGGTGCCGTGATTGATGACGGTGCTGTATTTCTTCAGTAGGTAAACCGGGTCGTTCAGTTGAGCGGGCTGCGCCTTTGGTGTTCCGTGCTTATCGAGCGACAGAACATCCGCAGCTCGAAACAATGTGGCGTAGACCGCCTTGACGACGTTGAAGGAATCCCAGTCGGACCCTTCGCTCCAAGAGCACATAGCCGGCGAACCAGCAGCTCGCCACTCATCGAGAACCACCTGCGGCGAGAGGTCCCCATACCAGTTCGCCTCCCCAATCTCCAGCAACGCGCCACCCTGCGGTAGCTCGCCTCGGCGGTGCAGTTCTTTTAGGCAGTGGTAGTGCGGGGCGGATATGGCCATGAATTACTCCAACCAGAATCCTACGAACAAGACAGACATACCTGGAACATCCTTTGTGGTGCCGCGCCTTTGGTCGGCGAACCATTGAACAAGTTGGCGGGATGTGGTGGGGCCACAGCTCTTGATGTACTTCCAATCACTTTCGTCCCACGACTGCATGTCGCTCAGGTTGTTACCATCGCGGATCGCTCTCTGAACGACCTTGAACGCGCGAACGCCAATTCCCTGCCTACAACGAAGCCTCTCTCGCAGATACTCTGAACTATCAACTTCCATGTGCTAGCCAATCGGGGTGACTTCGTAGTTCCAAAGAGAGGGAAGGTTCTGCAACACCTTATCGATTTGCCGGGCGTCAACGTCGCAGCCACGTCCCCACTTCTGCCCATCCTTTTCTGCGAACACTCCGCATGGCGCATCCGTGTGTGGGCCAATAGTGATTGTGTATCCGCGGGCTACAGCGTCTCGGATTACGCACTCCAGCGGGTCGTGTCCCAATTCGGCGAACATGCTTACCTTCCTCGTGCTTGGGCTGCGTAGGCGGATAGGGATAGGGGCTGGGCAACTGGCCTCCCCTTAACACTGGATATGCCAGCTAGCCCAGCGGCGACCATGTTGCCGACCCCGCAGTCCAGGTCGTGATTGTCGGTGTTGGGCTTCTGTTTGAACTCATACACCGTGCGGCTGCCCACCGTTACCTCGTCTGCAACTTCGGAATACCAGTGGTCGGCCACTCTCCGATGATCACTGAGGCTATCGGTCTTGTAGAGATACAAAGCGCCTTTGCTGCCATTCGGCAAGGCAAGCGCCCGATGGAATCGCGTCTTGGCGTAGTTGGTGTCGAACAAATAGCCAAGGGGCTCGCCTGGCTTTCCCTTAACCGGAACCGCCTCCGGCCAGTTGCACTTCGCCCCCTTGGATTGTCGCCACTGAGACAACGGAGTGCCCTTAGCTCCGACACCCTTTCCAAACGAGGTATGCCACACCGGCGCAAACTCTCGAACAACTTTCTTTACTGCGTCAGCAGCTTCGCCGTTCGCGTCTACACCACCCTTAGCAATTCTCATTGGCGCACCATCTGGCCTCAGCCACTCACGATGCGCGAGGCCCTGCCATCCTTCGTCCTGATGGCCGTTAAGAATGGCCCTCAGTCCGGCCGTGACGGTTGCGTCCATGTCCATCCCAGGAAAAAGATTTTGCAACCGGCGAGACAAATGGCTATGCCCGAAGTATTTCAGTCGCTGGTCGGGGAAGGTTCCGTAGTTTATGCAGTAACCAGTAAACGTTGGCTCCCATGCCCACACTTCGTAGTACAGGATTGACGGATGAACATCGATAAAGCACGTTAGCACCGAACTGTCGTAAGACGGCTGGTCTCGAGGGTAACCAGACTGCTTTGCGCAGATCTGGTCTGGTGTAAGAAGTACCAAGCCACCAGTGTTTCTCACCGGCTGGTTTTGGCATTCCGCCATGAACGCATCGAGCGACGTGTCGATAATGATGTTGTAGGCGTGTTGTATTGCCGATAGTTCGTCCTCGTAGTGGCAATGGTCCCACGACGCCCGCGCCCCATCATCCATAACATCGCGGTTCTTTTCGTAGAATGCATTTGCCTCTTGTATCGCTCGCCGCCTGTCCTCGTCATCCTCGGGATCGTGGGTAGTTCGTAGTTCAGCGTAAGGCCCCAGCCAGTGCGACTCTTGTGCACGGCTGAAGGATAAGAGCATCGGCACTTTATCAACCCGCCACGACGGATACAGCTTTGGGTTAGAAAGCTGGTCAATCATGTCGTCCGGTTCAATGATGGTGGCATTGATTACGCATGATATTTGCCGCTCGTGGCCGCCGAGGCGAAGGATGGATTTATTGAGTTTCTTTAGCCTGGTGTTTACTTGCGTCGGGCTCGCTGCCGATTCGTCTGTTTGCGGATCGTCGACCAGAACAAAGTCTGGCCGAGCCTGAGTTCCGTCTGGCCGCTTAAATCTCATGCCGCGAATACTAGCGGTGATGCCGCGGCACTCGATGATTGCACCACTTCCAGCGAAGCCATCGACAGTAGGAAGCACGCATCGCTTCTTACTCCACTGTACGTGGGTAAGGTCGCCTTCCATGGTTTGCTTCTTGCCACGCTGGGGCGTTCCCTCAAGAGCACGAACAGGATGGCAAACCTCCGGGAAGATTGCCATTAAGTAATCGTTGTCTCCAAACTCCGATTGAATCGACTCCAGCGCCATCAGTGCCGCTTCTTTGTCGGCACCGATCGACAGAAAGAAACTGCGGTGCCCGTATCCGGTTGCCCAGATTGCAGCGTTCTCAGCGATGGTACTTTTGGCGAACCCACGATACACCACACGCAACTCAAGCCCGCCTTCCAAGATCGATTGCTGGGTTCGATCAATCACTCTTTTGTGGGCCAGCGAGAATGGTTTTCGGCTTGTAGATCTCGGGAAGCAATCCGACAGGAACGCGTAGAGGTCGTATCTGTATCGCTCCCACAGTTCGTCATTGCGCGGCGGCGGCGGTCCAATCTCGGATACCTCCGCAACCTCGTCGCGAGACTTCGCAGCCATTCGGTTGCGGTGCTTGCGGCCTGCTTCTGCTGCTTCTTCTGGTGTGCGTTTGGACGGTGCCATTAAAGAAAGTTTGTTGTTTTTAGCCGT
>CAYOVR010000027.1:0-14144 GCA_964407465.1 uncultured Candidatus Saccharibacteria bacterium | reverse complement strand
CAACTGAGGTCTAAACTAGCCTTATTATAGTCGTAAGGCTACAAAAGGTCAATCCGCTATAGGTGGATATTTATGGCTTTGGCTGCTAGGTATACATTTTCCAAAAGTTTAGCTACGGTAACAGGTCCCACGCCTCCTGGTACAGGTGAGACATACGAAGCAACTGGCAAGACAGATTCAAACTCAACATCACCAACAATACCACCGCCAGATTCCGCTGTGCCGGCATCAATCACTATTGCACCTGGTTTAACCATGCTTCCATATAACAAACCCGGTTGTCCGGTGCCGCAAATAATCACATCAGCATGTGGAGTAATAGACGCTAAGTTTTCTGTGCTTCGGTCAGCAATAGTAACTTGCAGTCCCCGCTTCTTTAGTAAATGAGTTATAGGTTTGCCCACTAGTTCACCTTGTCCAATAACCAAAACGCGTTTCTCTGATAAGTCTTCTGGTAATGTATCAAGTATATGCAAAATCGCTCCTGCGGTTGGAGGGATCATCTCAGTCTTGTCTTCGTAAAAAGCTAGGTTATTTTCCGTGCCGATACAATCAACATCCACCGAAGGATCAATCACGCTTAAAATTTCATCAAGATCCAAATGTTCTGGTAATGGTAACTGAATAATAAGACCCGCGAGAGTTGGTTCATTTTGTAAATCTGTAATTTTTTCAATAAGCTCTTCGGTTGTAGTGTTTGTAGGCATGTGCACGAAATCAAAAGCAAACCCAACGCGCTCTGCAGCTAAGCCTTTAAGTCTGACATAAGAAGCAGAGACCTGGTCATCACCAACTAAGATATCACAAAACAAAGGCTTGTAAGAAAGCTCTTTTACTTTTGACGCTACGTCATCTAAAATTTTCTCTGCGATTTGTTTACCGTCTATAATCATTCTATTTTCCGTTTCGATTCTTCGCCCACCAGTCTAACACTTCTTTAGTGATTGGTACAGAGGCCGCACTACCTTCACCACCAGCTTCGACAAGTACCGTAACCACTATCTGAGGGTCTTCGTAAGGCGCATAAGCTGTAAACCAGGCGTGAGTCCTAGATGGATCTGAACCATCAAACTGTGAAGTTCCTGTTTTTCCCGCGCTACTAATGGAAAGAGCCTGCAGTGCTCGACCAGTACCATCAGTTACCGTAAGACGCATCCCTTCTTGGACTATTTTAATATTTTCTGGGCTAGCCACATCTTTAATGATGGTTTCCTGTTCCGGCTTAAACACAACCTTGCCCTCACTATTCACAACCGAATTAACCAACCGAGGCTTGTAAGCAACGCCATTATTGGCAACTGCAGCTGTAAATGTTGCGACTTGTAACGGTGTTGTTAACATATCCCCTTGGCCGATACCAACATGATAAGTATCACCTAAATACCACTTACTTAATATCTTATCATCTTTAAAATATTCAGCTTTCCAAGTCGGGTCTGAAACAAGTCCAGGTTTTTCACCATTTAAATCAATCCCCAAAAGTTTACCCAAATTAAATTTACGATAATACTCGGCTAATCTTTCTGGACCAAGTTCCTCTATTTTAGAATCTGGGTGACCACCGGTTACGGTATAGAAATAAATATCACTACTTTCCGCAATTGCGGATTTAATAGTCATCGGTCCAAGACCTTCTCGTTTCCACCCAAAAAAGTTATAGCTTATTTTCGGATCGAACTGATTTGGGATAATCAAAACTCCACGATCGGTAATAATGGTTTTTTCTGTAACAATGCCGGCTTCGAGAGCAGCTAAGCCCACCATCGGCTTTACTGTCGATCCAGGAGGGTACGTCCCAGCAATGGCTCGATTAAACAACGGTAAGTTTTTGTCCTGAATGAGATTACTATAGTCGGTATTGGAAATCCCGTGCGCGAACAAATTGTTATCAAAACCTGGCATTGAAAGCAACGCTAAGACTTCACCAGTTTTTGGATTTAACACAACAGCCGCGCCTTTCGGTGTTGTACCGTGACGACGGAAGGCTTCAAACAATTCTTTCTGAAGTTCGCTATCTATATTTAACTGAAGCGTATTTCCTGGAATCGGATCAATCGTCCCCACCGCTTTAACTGGGCGGCCCTTGGCGTCAACTTCAATTTGTTCGCGACCATTAACTCCGCGTAAATATTCTTCGTACGATAACTCTAAACCATATTTTCCGATAAAATCGTTTGGCTCGTAATGTTCTGATTCTCGTTCTGCTAATTCTTCATCAGAGATGATTGAAGTGTAACCAATAAGATGAGAGAACACAGTAGCATTTACATACTTTCGGATCGGAATGCTTTGAATCTGAAAGCCAGGATACTCTTGAGCGTAAGTTTCAAACAAAATACTTTCTTCAGTGGTAAGATCCTGCTTGAGAATTATTGGCTCAAATGAATTACTCTTGGCTTTTTTGATTAACTCACGTGTTTCCATGTCGGGCAAAGCAAATTGAATGATGAGTTTACCTAGAACATCATCAATACCCTCTTTGGGTAAATCGACCGGTATGGCAACCAAACTAAAGCTTGCTGTGTTTTGAGCAATTTGAACTCCACGACTATCCACAATCAAACCACGGGGAGCCAAAATGGTTTGATTACGAAGACGATTTCCATCAGCTAATGCGCCAAAAACCTGACCCTGGCTAACCTGCAACGAAAATAATTTAACAATTAGAATTAATCCCGCAACGACAATCAAACCTCGAAGCCACCATAGCGATGGGGTTGGTCTCTCCGAATCATGAAAACCCTCAAGGTCAGTTTGAGTATCCATCGCCGCCTCATCCCATTCCAAAACTCGGGGCGCACTGGAGTTTATATACGAGGTTGTGTCAAAAGGGTTGTACATATCAGTACTTTTTGCGTTGTTCCAAACGCTCTATATATTCATTAAGCTTATCCATGATCCAATACGCAGGAAACAACAATATAAGTGTATATATAATAGCACCGATTGCCATAATCATGGTGTCCGATAAGCGTAGTGGTAAATACGCCGATTCAAAACGGATAAGAGTTCCGTTGTACAACCATATCCACAAATACTGAGAAGCTATGGCAGCTGAAACAATCCAAGGAACATGCTTTAGTGGACTTCGGGCTAACAACATCTCATCGAATAAAAACTTAGCAACAAAACCGATGACAATAAAACTTAGCGTAAAACTTCCGAACGCCACGCTCGTCGCGAAATCCATAAATACGCCACCAACGATGGCTACAAATAAATAATCTAAGTTCTTGCGTTCAGCGGCAACGACAATCACCAGCAGTAAAACCAATTGGGGCACTGCTCTCAAAATAGTAAAATGGTGAAAGCCACCAGCGATTATGCCGATTAGAAAAATTATAACAACGCTGTAAATAATATACTTCATTATTTAACAACAAATACGTATTGCAAACTATTAAACTCAATCGGACTAACAATCGCCGCTTTTTTAAAAAGATCAGTCGATGTTGATAAAATTTCACCAACTTGTCCAATTATAATGTTTCTCGGAATGAGGCTATTTATACCAGCGGTGACAATGACGTCTTCACGGTCGAGCGGTGCAGTTTGAGACAAACGATCGATAACGATACCTGAATTGAATGAACCGGTGATAAGCCCTACTTCCCCGGTTTTACTTACGCGTGCGTCGATATCAACTTGAGGATTTGTTAGAAGCATTGCGGTACTGGTTTTGTTGCCAGCATAAACAATTTTGCCAACAAGATGATTTTGAGCCATAACCGCTTGGCCCGGACGAATTCCAACTTCCTCACCACAGTTTAAAACTATAGCATCGGTTAAACCCTCAGGGTCTATCGCGAGAACTGTGCATGATTCAAGTAAATTGGGTGATTTATTTTTAAATCCAAGTTCTTGTTTTAAACTCTCATTTTCACGAGCGTACTGATCGAGCAACACCAGTTGCTCTTGCATTCGATGCAATTGATCATTAAGTTGCGCGTTTTCTAAAACGACACCACGAATTCCAAATAATGTACTAAAAAAATTCTTAGTTGGCAGAGCTATGGCTTGACTGGCTTGCGCGATTGGTCGAGGTGCTTGTAAAAAAGCGGTACGAATCCGATCAACATAGCCTTTGTTCTGCAAAAATAAAAAAACAATCGTGAAGACGAGTGCGATTACAAAGACTAGAAATGCTCTTGAGTATATAAATTTCATCTTGGAATACGCTCAAAGTTAGTCGTAACAAGAACGTCCTTTAATGATTCTAGGTCTTCAACCACCACACCAGTACCGCGGGCGACGCAGGTTAAGGGGTCATCAGCGACAACTGTTAAAATTTTAGTTTCATCATGGATTAATTGATCCAGTCCACGAAGCAAAGCCCCGCCACCAGCAAGCATGATACCGCGATGCATAATATCAGAAATGATTTCGGGTGGTGTTTCTTCTACCACATTCTTTATAGCGTTTACAATAGTGCGAATTGATGGCGAAATGGCTTCACGAATATGAGTATCAGTAACATTAACCTCTTTTGGGAGTCCTGAAATTAAATCACGGCCACGCAAACGTGAATGAAGTGTCTCCGCAAGTGGATAAACCGAACCAATCTGAATCTTGACGTCTTCTGCCGTACGAGGACCAATTAGCAAATTAAAATTGTCGCGAGCGTACTGAACGATGTTTTCGTTCATTTCATCACCGGCTATTCGAATGCTGTTAGAAATTACGACGCCACCCAAAGACAATACAGCGATTTCAGATGTACCACCACCGATATCAACAATCATACTCCCCTGCGCGTCTTGAACTGGAAGGCGCGCGCCAATCGAGGCGGCCATAGGTTCTTCTATTAAAAACGCTTGGCGCGCGCCAGCATTTATCGCCGCGTCCTGCACCGCGCGCTTTTCAACTTCTGTAACACCACTTGGAATTCCAATCACGACACGTGGACGTCGTAAAAATGTATATGTCGAGTTGTGAACTTTGTCGATAAAATATCGAAGCATGGCTTCAGTAACTTCGAAGTCTGAAATGACTCCATCAACTAAGGGGCGAGTGGCAACAATATGACTTGGCGTTCGACCAACCATACGACGGGCTTCACTGCCAATCGCTAAAATTTGTTTGGTTCTTTGGTTTACTGCAACGACAGAAGGTTCATTGATAACAATACCCTTGCCTTTAACGTAGACGAGGGTATTTGCGGTACCGAGATCAATGCCGATATCTTTCGAAAATCGTTCAAATAGTGGATCGAGTATCATGAGAGTGGGAATTACTGAGGATCAGTTCTAGTTTGTGAAATAGTTTGTGACAGCGTCTAATGGTACAAGTTCAGTTTCAGCGCTTGTGCGCTTTTTTAATTCTATACTTCCCTCTGCCAAAGTCTTCGCAGAAACTACAATGCGATACGGAATACCAATTAGATCGCTATCAGCAAACTTGGCCCCTGCGGTTTTGTCCGCTCGGTCATCATATAGTACTTCAATCCCTTTTGCTTGTAAATCTTGGTAAATTGCCTCAGCATGTCGAGTCGCATCGGTATTATCTTTGCTATCGAGAGCTATGAGATGGGCGCGGAATGGAGCGACTGACTCAGGCCAGGCGAGACCTTGCTCATCGTTGTACTTCTCCGCGATCACACCCATTACACGCGAGATGCCTATTCCAAAACATCCCATGACTGGATACTGCTTTTGACCAGCGCTATCAGTATAGCCTAGGTCGAAATCTTTGCCGTATTTAGTTCCGAGATCAAAAACGTTCCCGACTTCTGAAGCGCGAGCTTTCTGCAATTTCCCATTACCACATTTAGGGCACGCATCGCCTTCTTGTACTTTTGCAATTTCTACATTCACGCAAAACTCGCAAGCATCACAGTACAGAATATCATCTTCACCCGCATCGGTAAGAACCATAAATTCGTAGGAGATTTTTTCTGAGAATGCGCCACCCGAACCTTCAGTAACTTTGGCCACTAAACCTAAGCGACCATAGACACGTAAGTAAGCTTGTTTGACTACGTCATAAAACCTCTCAAAGTCATCCTGATTTTCATGAAAGCTGTACATATCTTTCATAAAGAACTCGCGACCACGAAGCAAACCGGACTTTGCGCGAAGCTCATCACGAAACTTCCAATGGATCTGATATACAGCAATCGGTAAATCTTTGTATGTATTAACTCGACTCAAAACTAAAGGACTGACGATCTCTTCTTCACTTTGACCTAAGGCATATTCTTTTTCAGTACGGCTTTTGATTTTAAATAGGACATCAATCTTATCCCATCCACCGGTCTTAACCCAATTCTCTTTTGGATGGAGCATGCCCATTAATAATTCTTGTCCGCCAATCGCATCCATCTCTTCGCGAACAATCTGCTCGATCTTACGAAGCACGCGCAAACCAATTGGTTGATAACTGTAAACACCAGCCATCAGCTTATCGACAAAACCAGCTTGTTCAAGCAAGCGCGCGTTTACTGATGTATCATCTTTTGATACGTTCTTTGAAGTTTTTAAAAAGTAATTTGATTGTCTCATGTTAACTACCGATTAATTTAGAAAAGATGTTTCCAAGACCACCCAGTCCATTGATATCACGGACTGTGATAGCCGCCATCAACAGCAATAACAAGATGAACCCAGCGGTGTTTGCGATCTGTTCAAGGTTCTGATTATTTCTTTTACCTCGAATCTTTTCAATTAGCAAGAACAAGACGCGGCCGCCATCTAGCGCCGGGAAAGGCAAAGCGTTTAAGATTGCTAAGTTAAGTGACAAGAAAGCTGTAAATTGTAGGAGATAACTAAACCCTAGATCAGCGACCTGACCAGTGAGCTGAGCAATCTTAACTGGGCCACCTAAGCTTTTAACACCAGCAGATGTTGTAAAGACTTCGTATAAACCTTTGAAAATATTACCTAGTTGAACAAAAGTTGTTTTAAAGCCTTCGGTAATAGCGCTATACCATGGCAGTTTTAGCAAACCTTGCACGGCTAAACCAATGCCAGTGGGACCCTGCCCAGATGGTGGTTCAGATAAAGACTGCACTTTAACACTAGCCACGGAATCAAAACGCTTTACAGAAAATTCAAACTCTTTGCCTTTGTTATCAACGATATATCTTTGAACTTGTTCAATTTCGCCAAATGTTTGGCCATCAATCGCGCTGATAATATCCCCTGTTAGCAAACCAGCTTTTGCTGCTGGGGATTCTTCAACCACACGGGCAATCAAGACTTGCTGATCTTCCAAAACCGCACCTTTGGGTAATTCAGCTCCACTATCAACAGCAGCTGGTAATCCTGTGGCGAAACCGATACTAAATAAAATCCAAGCGAGAAAGACGTTCATCAACACACCACCTAAAAGCGTAAGCAGTCTAGGGAAAAATGGTTTGTTGATAAAACTCTTAGGGTCATTCTCTGCTTCGTTATTCTCACCAACGATTTTTACGAAACCACCAAGTGGAATCCAATTAATAGAGTAGACCGTGGTTTCGTCAGAATCAGGTCTTTTGTGACCCCAAACAATACGCCACTTCCCATTAACTTTTTGGATACCAAACATTCGCGGCGGAAAACCAAAACCGAATTCATCAACTTTCATCCCGCTACGTTTAGCGATAAAAAAATGTCCTGACTCGTGAACAAACACAAGCAGACCAAGGATGACGATGAATAGTATTATTGTTGTGATCATATTTTAAATTTAAACGGTCATTATTTCTTTTTCTTTGTCGGCGATGATATTTTTTATCTGATCGTTAAAGCCATCAACGATTTCTTGAAGTTTTTTCTGACCACGAGCAAGTTCGTCGTCGGTAGAGTTACCTTCTTCTTTGTCGCGCTTCATTGCTTTAACAATGTCTTCACGAACTTGGCGAATCTGAATTCGAGTGTGCTCACCCATCTGATTTACCAACTTCACCATTTCCTTGCGACGATCTTCGGTCATTGGTGGTAAGTTGATGCGAATCACAATACCATCGTTTCCTGGAGTCAAACCTAAATTAGCGGCCATGATTCCTTTTTCAATGGCTTGAAGCTGACTCTTGTCCCAAGGGCTAATCGTTAAAGTTTTGGAATCAATAACTTTAACACTCGCTACTTGCTGAAGTGGCACGCTTGTTCCATAACTTTCTACCATAACTGTTCCGAGCAAGCCTACATTGGCTCGTCCAGTACGCAAAGTTGATAATTCTTCGTGCAAGTGAGTTATCGCTGCATCAAAATGTTGTTTGTGTGTCTGGATAATTGAATCAATCATAAATTTATACCAGCCTTATTGACTGCTATATTACTTTAAAACTTAAGCTTCTATAGTATAGCGGATTTTGGCAGTGATGAAAACTCCAAAAACCCTTATTTAATCGGCAAAAATGCCCGCGTAGGCGATCTGGGAAAAGGTTGGATGAACCAAAATATAGTTCACAAATCCTACACCCACCACACCTTGAGTTTGAAATGTTTGGGCACCGTCATCACTTTTGAAAACTGTGGTACCAGCGGCGGTATAAACTATTGAATCATTACTTGGTGCGACGGCAACAGCACGAAAAGCGACTTCGTTATTTTTTACTGGGACCGCAACGCGCTGCCACTGTGTTCCCCCACTTGTCGTTTTAAACAAACCTGACTCGGTTGTTACGTAAATTATATTTGAATCACCCGCGACTGCGAATTGACTAAAGCTTCCAACTGAAAATCCGGAAAACGAATCAGTGATTGAACTAGTTGAGCCATTGATAGACGCAGTCAAAGATGGCGAGAATGTTTGTCCAACATCGGTACTAACAAATAGCCCTTTAGTGCGAAGCAAAACGTAAAGATTTCCATTTTGAAAACGAATACGATTTACTCTGTCTTCAAAGTTAAAAAGTAATTTCCAGTTTGTTCCACCATCAATGCTTTTGATAATATTGCCGGAGCTCATTCCAATCACAATTTCTTGGGAGTTAGATGGATTGATCGCGATTGCCCTGACCGCATTTTCAGTAGAAGCCTCTTTGTATATTTCAACCCACGATTTACCACCATCCTTAGTGACTAAAGCTCTGCCATTATTGTCAAAAATTCCTGATGCATACATCACGTCACTATTATCAGGACTAATCGCAAAATCATAAACCTGGATGCGCGACAAAATGCTTTCCCAACTCTCTCCACTATTTTCTGATCGGAACATACCACCGGTATAACTCGACATAAAGACTCGTTCGGCATTGCGAGGATCAAATGCTAAGACTGACACCGAAACTCCGCCCAAATCCCCAGTCTGATCTTTAAGCGTATTAATCCCTTGCCAATCCTTTCCCCCATTTGTAGTTTTGATTATGCCGGCAGCAGGTGAAGCTAAAAATGGCAAACAACTTGCGGACATAAGTAAGATGCTGGAAACGATAACTATTTTTTGAAGTTTTGTTTTGATTTGCATTGGTTATGCGTTAAACAATAATGATTGTAAAAGTAATTTTTTGTTCATAGAAAGCTGTAACTTCGTCAACGCCGCGGAGACCGAATTAATCGTTATATACACGCGCGGATTCAATGCAAGCTCACGCTTTAGTTGCCCAAGCCAATATCCAAAAAGTTTTTGTAAAGCATCCGATTCAATCTCTGAAAGTTGTTGCACAGCGACGACTTTATCAACGTAATTACCTTTAGCGGCATCATTCAACACTTGTAACTGCTCTGTGATTTTGACTAATTCTTCAGGTTCGTTTAACAATTCATGCATTGTTCCAATAGAACCACTTGCTAAGGTTAGAACCTGATCGGAAACTGCTAAGTTTTTGTCTTGAGCATAGCCTCGCATTTGTTCATCATTCAGCGGGTTACAAGCAAAAACTTGGCAACGTGAACGAATCGTAGCCAGAACGCTTTGACTATCTGCAATGAGGAAAAATATTGTCCGCGAACTTGGCTCTTCCAAAGTTTTAAGCAAAGCGTTCGCACTATGATTATTTAAGCGATCTGCTCCATCTATAATTACAATTCTGTGATCGCTGGCCAGAGGAGTGCTCGACATTTGTCCTAACGCCGCGCGCACTGCTTCGGCCCCGCCTTCAACAAGCTGATCAAACAAAATAATATCGGGATGAGCACTTTGGGCTTGTGCTCCGACTATTTGTCGTGCAAATTCCAAAGCTAAGGTTTTTTTACCAATGCCCTGCGGACCAATTAGTAAATAAGCGTGGCTAAATATACCGCTAGTCGCCTGGCGTTCAAAAACATGCTTGATTGATTTATGCCCACGGGTCTGCCAGTCCATATTATTTAGTAACCGTAACTACCCCGGTCGCTTCCGGATTTAAATGATCGTGAAATTTCCAGGAACCTGCTTTAACAAATTTAAAGTCAAAAGTTTCACCTGCTGCAATTGCTTCGCGGGCGTTGAACTCTGGATAATCAGTATGAGTTGGATGTGGATTTGAGACTGGCCAAAAAGATTTTGAACCTTGGTTTTTAAACACAACAATGTCACCAGATCTTAAATCAAGAGAGTTTGGCAAAAATTGAGATCCATCGTAGACAACTTCAAAAACTTGGATATCGACATTGGTAATATCGTATTCATCACTAAAGATCCCTTTGCTTTCTGTTGTGACAGGCGCTGCGGGTACGGGTTGTTCATTAGTTTCATCTGGGTTCACTGAATCGGTACCTGATTGGTTTTGAGTAATTGATTCGGGTATCTGATTGGTGTCTAGCTCCTTGTCATCCTGCTTACTATTTTTCGCAAACAAAACATAGCCAATTCCGGCAAGAATCAGTACAATAATAACGACAAGAATTTGTTTGTGTTTCTTGAGCATAAGAGACAGTCCTTACCTATAATTATACCACATATGCCCGCAAAGCCATTCGTAATCGCGATCGTTGGACCAACTGCCAGCGGAAAGTCGGAATTAGCCGTAATTATCGCCAAAAAAATAAATGGTGAGATTATTTCAGCTGATAGCAGACAAGTTTATCGTGGCATGGATATTGGTACCGGCAAAGTTGAAGGTAAATTGCGGAGTGATAAATATTTTTACAAATCGATTCGCCATTATGGTATTGATATCGCCAGTCCTCGCACTCAATACTCTGTCGCCAAGTTTCAAAGTTATACCAAAAAAGCTATTGCCGAAATTCTGAAACAAGGGAAAGTTCCAATTCTTTGCGGCGGCACTGGTCATTGGATTGATGCTGTATTGTTCAATCAAAACTTACCAGCTGTTAAACCCAATAATGAACTTCGAAAAAAACTTGAGAAACTTAGTACTTTTGAACTTTTCAATAAACTCAAAAAACTAGATCCAAATCGCGCACAAAATATTGATGCAAAAAATCCACGTCGTTTAATTCGAGCGCTAGAAATTATAATGACAACTGGGAAACCAGTTCCTGTCTCGAAAATGGAAACAAAGTACGACGTGCTTTGGCTTGGAATTACTCATGACAAAGAAACGTTAGACAAACGGATTGATAAACGCTTAGACGAACGATTAAAGATAGGAATGGTCGAAGAGATAAAAAAACTACATGATGAAGGCCTCTCATGGAAACGCTTGGAAGATTTTGGCTTGGAATATAAATTTGGGGCACAGCTGTTACAACAAAAAATAATAGAAAATGAAATGCGCTCTCTGCTTTCCATAGCAATCAAACAATACTCTAAGCGACAAATGACTTGGTTCAAGCGCAACAAAGATATTCATTGGGTTAAAACCGCATCAGAAGCTTTGCGGATTATAAAGAAGCGCAATGCCTAATTTAAAACTAAAAATTATTTCTTTAGTTCTGACTTTACTAGCTCTAAGCGCTCTTTTGTGGTGGCGTTCTGTCGATGTCAATAAAACTACAGTAGACATTATAATAAAAGATGCAAAAATTTTAACGATGAACGATGTTGGCGAAATTATCGATAATGGCTGGCTCGTAATTGACAATGGAACTATCCGTGCAATTGATTCAAATGTTTGTTGTGGAAATTACCACGCCAATGAAGTGATTGATGCCCAAGGTAAAATACTTATACCTGGTTTGATAAACACTCACGGCCATATTGGTATGAGTAGCTTACGCAACGTTGATAACTCACATAAACTCCAAGAATGGCTCATAAATACGGGTGAAATTGAAAAAAGCTTTACCGAAGAAGATGTTTACAATAATAGCAAAATAGGGATCGAGGAAATGCTTCGAAACGGCATTACCACGTTCAACGACATGTATTTTTTCCCAGAGCAAACCATAAAAGCTGCGGAAGAACTCGGAATACGCGCGATGGTTCGCATCCCCACATTGCGTGATCAAAATGACTCTTTGCAAATCGATCAAGTATTTTACGAAAAATATATCAATGATTCTTTAATCAGTTTTAACCTCGCACCCAATCCCCTAACAGAATACTCGCTTAATGAGTTACGTTGGTTTAGTAGTAAGGCGAAAGAATTAAATATACCGATTCATATTCATCTCGCTGAAGATCCGAGCGCTGACCAAGAAATTTTTGAAAAATTTAATCTTACCCCGCTAGAACTTCTAAAACAATCTGGGCTAATTTCAAACAAGTTAATTATCGCTCACGCTATAACCTTCTCCGAAGCTGAGATTCAAGAACTTGCTCAGCATTCAAATATTTCGATTTCGTTTAATCCAAAAAGCAACTACCTACTCTCAGACCGTACAGCACCGATCGATTTATATTTACAAAATAAGGTTACTGCCGGAATCGGCACAGACGGAACCGCTAGCAGTGGAACTCTCGATATCTTAGATCAAATTCGCTTCGCCTCATTGGTCAGTCGTTGTAATTCAATACTAGAGTTCTGCATTGACCAAAGACAAATCTCACCATACACCTGGATCAAAATGACGACCATCGATGGCACAAAAGCATTAGGGCTTGATAAGACAACAGGTTCAATAGAAATTGGCAAGGAGGCTGACCTCATTGTAATAGACACAAAAAATTACGAAGATCTTGTTTACACGACCAATTCATCCAACGTTTCTGAGGTCATAATTGATGGAAAAATAATCATCCGCAACAAAAATTGGGCAAAATAAAAGGGGGACGCCATCGTCCCCACATCACGTAACCTCCCAGTCTCCTTTGATTATCGGCTGCCTGCCCTCTGCCCCCTTGCAAGTCATCGCAAGGTACTCTTTGTGATCGTCGACCGGGTAGCAGTTCGGGATTGCCTCACCGCACATCAGAGCGAGCTCGTGATTCTGCGCCCTCAAGGTATCCTTGACGCAGTGAGATTCCCGACCACTCACCCCAACGGCTCCAACGACCGCTCCGTCCTTTCCAGCTCGGAGAACAACCCCGCCGGCTTGAGTTGTGAAAAACGACGGACTGCACGAATCAGGCTTGCGGCCCTCGTTCTCCAGATCGAGAGTGTAGCACTCCTCGTGCATCGCTGTACGTGCCGCGCATTCAGCGATCTTCCACTCAGACGGCCTTACGCCATCCATGGAACAGACATCGACAATAGCGTGATCAGCTCTGACCACAACGATCGCCACCGCCGGCCCTTTGTCCTGCGCGGCGATTTCGATAACGTGAGTCACAGCCTTCCGCACCCCATCGGTAGTTAGATAACTCATGTCTCACCTCCTCTGGACAGTATACCTAAAAAATATAAAAAGAAAAGGTGCTGGCCGCGGAGTCGTTGGAACGACTCGTTGGCCAGCACCCGCTTGTCACGCCGCAGCGCGATAGGCTTGAATCTCCTGGTACACCTCCTCTGTGAGTCGTCCATCCTGGCGATAGTCCTCGAGCATCTCCGTGATCTTGAAGATCGAGTGCAGGTTGTAGTTGCGGCTTTCGAGCTCCCGCCTGCCACCCTGCTCGCGGTCGACGATGACCGCCAAATCCGAGACCACCAGGCCCACTCCTTCGAGGATCTCGATTGCCCCGAACTTGCTGTCCGCCCCCGTGATCAAGTCATCGATGAGCAGCACGCGCTCGCCTGGGTTCCACTTGCCGTCGATGACGTTCTCGACGCCATGGTCCTTCTTCTCCGTGCGTGGCGTGATCATCGGTGTGCGCGTCTCAAGCGACAACGCCGTCGCGATGGGGACACCTGCAAACGGAATTCCCGCGATACGATCGTAGCTCGACTCCTGAGTAATCCGATCAAGCAGCCCCGCCGCCACATCCATCAGGCGCGGAAACGATTGCATAAACCG
>CAYOVR010000026.1:3667-14172 GCA_964407465.1 uncultured Candidatus Saccharibacteria bacterium | reverse complement strand
AAAAAGGAAAATGGGATGTGATAGGTGGATTCTTGGAATACGGTGAACATCCCGAAGTCGGTGCTAAAAGAGAAGCAAAAGAAGAAACAGGTCTTGATGTTAAAATAGAAAATTTTTTAGGTATCTTTATGGACGAGTATGGTATAGATAAAACTTCAACTCTAAATATTGGTTACGTTGCCACAATTGTAGATGGAAAACCAGTTGCAGGAGATGACGTAGAAGAGTTGCGATGGTTTAATTACAACGAACAACCTAATGATATTGCTTTTAAAAACGGTAGAGAAATGTTGCAAGCTTGGATTAAGCAACTGTAAACACTCTCACAACCCACCCTCCAGCAAAAGACATCTGTTAATAGCAGGTGTTTTTTGTTATAATATTTTTGTAAAATTGATCGGCTACTTTATATATAAGATTAATAAACTACCTTTATGTTTGGAGAATTCGGTTTTAGTCCCCCAGAAGAGCATGGTCAAAGTGAGGCTGAAAGAGAAGATGAGCGCAATGAAATCATTGGTAAGGCCTTTCAAAGCTTGGATGAGCCATATGCGACAGTTTTAAGGTTACGCTATTTTAGAAGAATGACCTCTCAAGAAATTGCTGATGAAATGACTGGAACCGAAAACTCAGTAAATTCAGCAGACAAAGCGAGGTCAGTAATGATCAGAGGTCTTGCGATGTTAGAAAAAGATCTGGATCCAAAAATCTTTACCTATTTGCAAAATGTAACTAGGGCAAATCATAAATCTGCAGTTTATCAAAATAAGTTAAATACGCTGCGTACTAAAAATCTAGAAGCTAAACGGAATAAGAAAAACAAATAGGCACTAGTGAAAACTAGTGTTTTTGTTTTGAAAAAAATAAAGTGTAGCAGGGGTCGACCCTGCTACACTATCCGCTCAATGAACGATCATCGGAGTTCCGAGCGGTGTCCACCGATAGAGCTTTGCCATGTCTCGGCGCAGAAGCTGGACGCATCCTTGAGTGACCCTCACGCGACCCAGCCGATGGGATCCCCAACCCCACTTCTCTGTAAACGGATTCCAATCCCAACCATGAATCGACATGGTCAGTGGGTGCTCGTTGATCAGCGCGAAGTCCAGCGCGTGACCCAACTCGGTGCCGTCACTGTTCACGGCGAAATCCTCTCGCCAGAAAATGTGGAACTTCCCCCGAGGGGTAGGCGTGTCCCAGGCTCCAACGGAAACGCGGAAACTGTAGACCTTCTGCCAGTTCTTCCCTCTCCGCTCCCAAGCGTACAGCCACTTGGTCTTCCGAATAACCTCAATCTTCTTGTGGAATACCTCAGGTGCCCAATTCGGCGCAGGAGGCCGAGTAACGGTAGACTTCGCAAGCGCCTGCGTCTGGACTGACCCAGTACACAGCAATAGAATCACCAAGCTTAGCCAAAGCTGCTTTGCCATTTCGGCCTCCTTTTGAAAGTGATCATAGTATTATAACCAAGATATCATATGTGTCAAAACACACAGAAAACCAAAGATTCCCCGATCGCCCTTGAGGCGGTTTTTTGATATAATCAAAACATGTACAAAACAATTACTTCATACAACAACGATCAATCAGCGACAAACAAGAAAATTTGCAAAGCGTTGCAAGTAGAAATTAATAGCGTTCTCAAAACCGCTGAGAGCAAGGTTTGGCATGCTCATCCAGTGTGGTTTATCAATGGGAATCCAATCGTGGGCTACGGAAAAGTTATAGATGGTGTCCAACTATTGTTTTGGAGCGGTCAATCATTTGATGAACCAGGATTAAAGAAAGAAGGCTCATTTAAAGCTTCTGAGATAAGGTATGCGAACATCGATGAAGTAAACTTAAAAGACTTACGCCGCTGGCTAAAGAAAGCCAAAACAATTCAGTGGGATTACAAAAACATTGTTAAACGCCGAGGCCGCTTGATAAAACTAAAAGTATAATTCTAAACAAAAAACGCTAGCGAAAGCTAGTGTTTTTTTATTTACGGCTCATTAGACTTACTCTCATTTATTCCATATAATAGAAAGCTCCGGAGATAGACCGATGAGCCCAGATCCCCAAGCATAGACTGAAAATCCAGCAGGAGGTGCTGAGATGAAACGAATACAAATTGCTCTTGTTCTCTTCGTTGCATTCTGTGCGAATCCAGCCCTCACGGCTGAAGCGCGCAATCGCAAAACCTTGTCCTCTCTTCAGCAGGCACTGAACGAAGCCTTACACGACGACGGGCCAATCAACCTGATCCAAAGAAAGAGTCTCGAAGGTGACTCGGGGACGGTAGTTTTCATGTCCAGAAACAAGGGAATGAAGCGGATGATCACTTTAGCCCGCGACGGCAAAGACGAACTCTCTGTCATGTATTTGCCCCGTTGGCAAGCATGGATCACTGAGAGCGTCGAACGCAATGTCGATGGTACTAGAAGCGATCTGCGATATCGGAAAGCGGCGTTGATCAGTGAACCACGCGTGGAGCTCTGGCACAGTCACTCCGCCAAAGGAATCGAAGCGAGTAGTAGCCAGAGACAACGTGAAGAATACCCCCTGTTTTGGATCACCCCCTCTGTTAAAGACCTGTTTCAGTTATACGGATGTGCGGAGATCAATCCGAAGGAGAACTTCGTTGGAGTCATCGCCACTCCCTATGGAGCCATGAGTTTCTGGTCGACAGAGTATCGAGCGATGGATACGCCTTTTAACCCGATTTTTGGCGATATGATCCAACGTAACTACATCGAGGACGTGAGGAAAATGCAGCTCGCCATGAGGAAAGCCCAACCGAAGGACATTGCCAAACTGGCGGACGCCTACCGAGGTATCTTCTTCCTCAGATTCGAACCCTCCCCTGATCTCTGAGGTGGAACAAACAAGCGCCGGAACTGAAAATTCCCGCGCTTGTCTTTTTTTATTCAATATCTTGCAACAGCTTCAAAGCTTGATGACGAGAGTAGTTATATGATCGCCAATCTGTGTTGTGTTTCTGTAGTCTCTCTTTCTCCTTCAGCAACAACCCTTTCAAAATTTCTTTGTCATTACCTTCCAGCTTCTTGTACAACTCAATTTTCCCCGGCACAGCATCAGCAGAAAGACGGCCGGCGTAATCGGCATCCACCTTGCCTGTTTGATTAAACTGTTCGATGTTTGCTCTGATTATATACGCGTGGGGATTTACAATGTTCACTACTATCAAGAAAGTTGCTACTGATAGCAAAGCGCCAAAAGTGGAAAACTCTTCTCGCTTAGACTTGATAAACTTCACAGCTAGCAAGATGAACAAGACCAAAAGTAATGTGATGAATCCAGCGACGTAAAAGCGCAGTTCGGTCATGCCGTAAGTATCAAAGTATAAGGAGAGGCGTTTGAACGCAGAAACAATCACCACCATCACTTCCACTATTAGTACTAAGGCTGGAATCATAAAACGTTTGTCTTTTTTACATTCAACACCGGCGTACTTCTCCGAAGCTAACAAAAGCAACATAGACATTACAGCCACCCATAGTAACTCCCAAAAACCACGGCGAGCGTATTCAGCGTACGTAAATCCAGTATTGATAATATTCGTCTCACCACCAAACAAGTATGTGATTTGGAAGCCGATGAAGACTAAGAACAAAGCTGAGATAAGTCCCAAGAAAACCAAGACCTCTATCCCCCTGCCCGGTTGCGCAACAACTTCCTTTTGCTCAGGCAAATTTGACTCAGCTAGCTTTGGAGAAAATATATACGAGAGATAGCATAGACCGGCTACAAAAGACAAAACCAATAACATTGTAAATTCAATAGCTGACTCTTCGAGCTGAATATCAATAAAGCCTTTAAGGAATTGAGAAAAAGCTAAGTCAGCTTGTGAAAACAAGGCGCCGAAAATGATCAAAATTGGGACGGCCATTAGTGCGCCTTTAAACACACGTAACCAGACATCACGATGCTTTACGTTGCTATGAATTTGGCCAATGGAAGACAATGTGGATATTGCTCTACCTAACATTCGGAAAGGAACAAGGATCGCTAAAATAAAGTAGTCACGAATTTTCATCAAGAAAGCAGGTGTACCAACAAGCTGATGTGACAACAACATCAATAACCCGAAAGTCGCAACAACATTGAGAAACGTCAGGAATTCGTTATCATGAATGCCGGTCATGAGCGCGAAGAAAACAATCAACGACATCAACCACCATGTTTTCTTCATCAAGACTTTTTGATATCGCCCAAATAAAAACACAGTTCCCAAAAGGACAACTGTGAAAATCGGAAATGAAACACCTAAAAGCTTATGAAAAAACAAGAAATTAAAAACCAAGGCCAAACCCAAGCTAATCAAAGTAATGTATACGGCTTTAAGCAATTTTGAGTCCATATTGGTCTTGATATTAATACCCTATCTTTATTATATACGCTCCGAGCACGAAATGGTAACATCGGCTATCAAAAAAACACCTCATATCAGAGGTGTTTTTCACATTAAGTTATTTTATTACCCCACTGTACTCGTAATTTACTAGCGAAGCGAATATGACATTAGCAAGCTTGTAACCCAAAGTAGTTAACTGCAGTTCTGTGGTGAAAGCAAACTTTTTACCACTAGAGACAATGAAGTATGTTCCTTGATCAAAGACTAATGTTCCATCACGGAACTTGACTACTGGTCCTTCTGGTAAAGCGATGTCTGCTGTATTGGCTTTAACTACTTTGGCTATGCTGAATCCGTAAGTGTCAAACACGGCCATACTTTCGAAACCATTTTTTTGACCGTTGCGAATCCACCAAATAGTAATTCCGTCTTTGACCAAAGATCCATCAGGATGAGGCAGTGCCATGTCCCCGATTGGAACACCGGTTGGATAATCAGATAAGTTGATTACTGGAAGATTAGCGAAGCTGTAACCCAAAGATTTGAACACAGCGGCTGAAACAAATCCACGCTTGGTACTGTTAGCACCAATCATGTAGACAGTGCGACCATCGGAAGCATCAATAACCAAAGTTCCTTCCATTGCGCGACCAATACTTGTCATCGGTAACTTAAGGTCTGATGCGGATGCAGGAACGGCCTGACCAAAGTTATAACCGTAAGAAAGATATTCCGCTGCATCTCTAAAGCCTACCAATTGACCATCTTTGATTAAGTAGAAGGTGTTACCGCTTTGAATTAGCGTACCGGTAGAATGTGATCTGCCACCTGAAGCAGCACCAGCGCCACTTGATGAACCTCCACCACCCCCGCCTCCACCACCGCCTGGAGCAGGCTCATCAGCAGTAGCTGTAAACGATTGTGTTGATTGGGAAGATTCAGAACCAAATTGGACATCTAAGTGAAGCCAGTAGCTACCTGGAATTGGCACTGTTGAGTTCAAGGTTGTATCAAAATCTTCTAGCGGCTGAATTAACTTGGCAGCGCTAGCAGTAAAGACATCGTCTCCACCACCACACAAATTCAAATTAGAATCGGTTACGCACCAAGTGTATTGATACTCGTAAGCCGTACCACCTTCGTTAGTGATTCGAACTGCTGTGGCTATCGTTGGCGATGTTAAATCGCTAAAGCTCTGGATGATAACCTGTGCTGGTGGGCCAGGGGTTGCACTAACTTCGGATGAGCTAGCACCAGTCCCGACAACGTTTTTTGCAAAAACACGGAAGTCATAAGAGTTGTCATTGGATAAACCAGTGACGGTAGCGGATGTTGAAGTACTTACACCATCTGCAAATGTTGACCATGTTCCACCAACTGATAATTGATATTGAACGACGTAATCGGTAATCGCAGAGCCACCATTTGATGCAGGAGCAGACCACGACAGATCTACGCTACCATCACCAATTACAGGTGCTAAGTTGGTTGGAATACCAGGAACGCTCGCTGGAGTAACTGAGTTGCTTGTTCCAGATGGTACGCTAGTGCCAACAGCATTGGTTGCTGTAACAGTGAAAGTGTATGTTACACCGTTGGTTAAACCAGTAACTGTTGCTGATGTTCCGCCAACTGTAGCAAAATGCCCACCAATGTTTGAAGTTACAGTGTAGCTCGTGATAGCTGAGCCACCATTAAACGCAGGGGCAGACCAAGTTAAGGACGCTTGAGTGTCGCCAATCGTTGCTGCTAAGTTTGTTGGCGCATCTGGTACTGTCGCTGGGGTTACTGAGTTACTTGCAGTTGAAGCAACACCGGTACCAACAGCATTTGTTGCTGTAACTGTAAACGTATATGCTAACCCATTTGTAAGTCCTGTGATAGTTATTGGCGATGAACCACCAGTTGCGATGTCACCAAGATTTGAAGTTACTGTGTACCCAGTAATCGCCGAACCGCCATTTGATGCAGGAGCTGTGAAAGTAACCGTTGCTTCCCCGACACCGGCCACTGCACTAACACTTGTTGGCGCACCTGGAACTGTTGCTGGAACTACGGAGTTACTTGTTCCAGACGCCACACTTGTACCAAACGAATTAGTTGCTGTTACAGTAAAAGTATAAGTTACGCCATTGGTTAAGCCGGTAATGATAATTGGAGAACTTCCACCAGTTGCGGTATGACCTAAGTTTGAAGTCACTGTGTAACCTGTGATAGCCGATCCACCATTATTCAGCGGAGGGGTAAAGCTAACCGTTGCTTGTCCATTTCCTCTTACTGCTGAGACTCCAGTTGGAGCATCAGGAGCGCTAGTTGGAACGACAGAGTTACTCGTTGCTGAGGCGACGCTTGTTCCTACAGCGTTAGTGGCTGTAACTGTGAATGTGTATGTAACACCATTTGTTAAACCAGTAACAGTGATTGGTGATGCCCCACCACTTGCAGTTTGACCTAAATTAGAAGTCACTGTGTAGCTTGTAATCGCTGAGCCACCATTGGATACTGGGGCTGTAAAGGTGACAGTTGCTTCGCCATTGCCATTAACTGCAGACACACTAGTTGGAGCACCTGGAACAGTGGCAGGAGTCACAGCACTACTTGCGCTTGATGCTGAGCCAGTTCCTACTGCGTTCGTTGCTGTGACTGTGAAGGTGTAAGATGTACCGTTAGTTAATCCAGTAATAATAATTGGAGAGCTTCCGCCAGTTGCGGTATGACCTAAGTTTGAAGTCACGGTATAGCTTGTAATAGCCGAACCACCGTTGCTAGCAGGAGGAGTAAAGGTTACTGTAGCTTCACCATTACCACGGACTGCGGAAACACCGGTTGGCGCACCTGGGACAGTGGCTGGAGTAGCGGAATTGCTTGTAGCAGAAGCGGCGCTAGTCCCAAAAGCATTTGTAGCTGTAACGGTAAATGTATACGTCACACCGTTTGTTAAACCAGTAACCGTGATTGGTGATGCACCACCACTTGCTGTGTGACCTAAGTTTGAAGTCACTGTGTAGCTTGTGATAGCCGAGCCACCATTATCTCCAGGAGGAGTAAACGTCACAGTCACTTCCCCGTTACCACGAGTAGCAGTACCAATTGTTGGTGCGCCTGGCACGCTCAATGGAGTAACTGAATTGCTCGCACTTGATGCAGCGCTTGTTCCCACTGCATTTGTCGCAGTCACGGTAAAGGTATAAGCAGTACCGTTTGTTAAACCAGTAACTGTGATTGGAGAAGAACCACCGGTTGCAAAGTGGCCACCGATATTTGAAGTTACTGTATAGCTAGTAATAGTTGCACCGTTGCTGGCCCCTGGTGTAAAGGTTATTGTCGCTTCACCATTACCCATAACTGCCGAGGCTCCAGTTGGAGCACTAGGAGCAGAAGCAAATGTCACGGCGTTAGTTGCAGCAGAAGCAGCGCTAGTCCCCTCTGCATTTGTGGCTGTGACTGTGAAAGTATAAGTCACACCATTTGTAAGTCCTGTAATTGTAATTGGTGAGGAACCGCCAGTTGCGATATCACCAAGATTCGAAGTCACTGTATATAAAGTGATTGCTGAACCACCATTAGATACAGGTGGTGTGAAAGTAATAACCACTTCCCCATCACCTCGAGTAGCTGTGCCAATTGTTGGCGCACCTGGTGCGGTCGCTGGGGTTACCGAGTTACTTGCGCTCGATGCAGCACCAGTTCCTTCTGCATTTGTCGCAGTCACAGTAAACGTATAAGCCGTGCCGTTTGTTAGACCAGTCACTGTAATTGGTGATGCTCCACCTGTTGCAAAGTGACCGCCGATATTCGAAGTCACTGTATATCCAGTGATCACTGAACCACCATTGCTTACCGGTGCGGTAAATGAGATTGTAGACTGGCCATTACCATGGACAGCGGAGACGCCGGTTGGCGCACCTGGAACAGTTGCTGGAGTTACAGAGTTACTTGCCGAAGAAGCCACTCCAGTTCCAACTGAATTAGTCGCGGTAACTGTGAAGGTATAAGCCGTGCCGTTTGTTAGACCAGTCACTGTAATTGGTGATGCACCACCACTGGCAGAATGTCCGCCAATGTTAGAAGTAACTGTATAAGAAGTAATTACCGATCCCCCGTTACTTGCTGGAGGAGTAAAACTAATAGTTGCTTGGCCATTACCGTGAACTGCCGATACACCAGTTGGCGCATCAGGAACAGTTGCTGGAGTCACTGCATTCGAAGCGCTAGACGCAGCACTTGTTCCAATCGCGTTTGTTGCAGTAACAGTGAAAGTGTAAGATACCCCATTTGTTAACCCAGTCACAATAATTGGTGAAGCACCACCGCTAGCGGTATGACCTAAGTTTGAAGTCACGGTATATGAAGTGATCGCTGAGCCACCGTTGCTTCCTGGAGGTGTAAATGTCACGATCGCTTCACCGTTTCCTCTAACAGCAGTACCTATAGTAGGAGCACCGGGAACCGTTGCAGGAGTTACCGCATTCGAGGCAGCAGAAGCTGCGCTAGTACCACTACCGTTAGTAGCTGTAACTGTGAAAGTATACGATACACCGTTTGTAAGTCCTGTTACTACAATCGGTGAAGACGAACCGGTGGCGAAATCACCAAGGTTCGAAGTAACTGTATATGAAATTATTGTTGATCCCCCATTATTTACTGGAGGTGTAAAGCTAATTGTTGCCTGGCCATTACCTGCGACAGCGACGACATACGTTGGAGCAGCGGACTCTGCTTGATAACTAAAGTATGGATATGTAACGGTCTCATCAATCTCCCAAATTAAAGAGGTGAAGTCCCAACCAGTAAAGGTTGCTTCCTCCTTCATTTGAGAAGTAATCTTTCCTGCCATACCTGCAGGATCAGCACCATTACCAACACCATCACCAGCAGCCATACCCGATGTTGTGGTATCCCAATAGTTAGATGAGTATGTCCCACCAAGAGGGTTACCGTTTAAACCACCCATGTATTGATTCTGTAATGCACCACCTGCACCGGATGCACCAGCAGAACCACCAGTTCCACCAGTTCCTGCTGCGCCACCAGTTCCACCACTACCACCAGCAGTTCTGGTTGCACTTGGTACACCAATTGAATATGTATTAGTAATAACTGATGTGTTTTGGCTTCCTAGTAAGCCACCGGCATACGCACTACCACCAGCGCCACCGTTACCGCCAGCACCACCGTTAGCGTTTGCTCCGGCGGAACCACCACCAGCTGCACCGCCGTTACCACCAGCACCACCTGTTCCACCATTACCAGGAGTACCTGCAGTAATAGTAACGTTGCCACGAGCATAAGCGTTGCTAATGGTACCTGTATTTTGTCCGACTAATCCGCCACCGGTTACGTCGCCACCGACGCCACCAACACCACCGACGCCACCAATAGTTCCGTTACCACCATTACCCGAACCACCGGATCCACCGTTACCACCATTACCGCCTGCTCCGCCCGTGCCACCTGTTGCGCCGTTGCCGCCGGCCATGGTCACACTGCCTGTTGCGTAACTTGTATTAAAACTTCCCGTTGTGATATCAGCACCAATAAATCCACCGGCGAAACTTGCGCCACCAGCTCCACCTGCTACCGAGGCCGCACTTGCGCCACCAATTCCACCAGCAAGTGTTCCACCATTACCACCATTGCCACCACCGCCAGCAGTTCCAACTGCGCCACCGTTCGCACCAACGGATGTAACGTTACCAGACGACCAAGAATACTGAATTACACTCGCAGTAAAATTGTATCCAACAAAACCACCGGCATAGAGAACACCACCGGCGCCACCAACAGCTGCTGCACCTTCGGCACCACCCGCGCCACCGATACCACTGGCCCCACCGGCACCACCATTACCACCAAAAGCACCGTTACCACTTGAACCGCCGTTACCGCCGTTCACAGTAACATTACCCTCGGCATAGTTTGCATATAAAGTACCGATATTGTAACCAACGAAGCCACCACCGTATGCGATACCACCAACGATACCAGCTGATCTCGCACCACTAACACCGCCAATACCACCAGTTCCCGCAGAAGCACCATCGCCGCCAGTTCCACCTGAACCAGCTGAACCGCCGTTACCACCTTGGCCGCCAGTTAAAGTAAGTGTCCCTGAAGAATGTGAATCTCTAATTGTTCTTGCTGTATTATT
>CAYOVR010000026.1:0-3657 GCA_964407465.1 uncultured Candidatus Saccharibacteria bacterium | reverse complement strand
ACCGTATGCGATACCAGCAGCGCCTCCAGCACCGCCACTCGCCCCAGCGCCACCGTTAGCACCAGCCGCACTTGTTCCGGCAAAACCGTTTGCGCCACTTCCACCTGTACCACCGGCGCCGCCAGTTCCCGCTGTTCCTATTACATTACCAATAGAATATGAGCCACTTAAAACAGTTCCATCGTTATAACCAATGAAGCCACCAACATACAGAGTACCGGCGATACCCGCAGCAGCACCTGCGCCACCAGCGCCACCAATACCAACGCTACCAGGTAATCCACCTGCTCCACCATTACCACCTGCTCCACCATTACCGCTTGTTCCCGTTACTGCACCAAGAGAATAACTAGCAGTAGTAGTGTTTGTTGTATTTACATTATTTCCCACTAAACCACCAGCATATGCAGCACCTCCAGCTCCACCAATACCGCCCGCACCACCAATACCACCAGTGTGATTTCCTGTTCCTAATGAACCGTCTCCACCAACACCGCCGCTTGCACCCGCAGAACCATTCCTTGCTAATGAAGTTACTGCGCCTGTTGAGTATGAATTTAAGATAATACCAGCAGCTGAGTTATTAGCAACAAGCCCGCCAGCATATGCCGCTCCAGCATTGCTCCCTGCACCACCAACACCACCAATTCCTGCAGCGGAACCAGATATAGTGCTACTTATACCACCGTTACCACCAACACCAGCAGTCCCAGAATATCCACTAGTAGATGAAACATTGCCTGTAGCATAAGATCCATCTTCAATGATACCCGTGTTTAATCCAATTAAACCACCAGCATAGCTAACACCACCAATTGCGGTAGCGCCACCTGTACCACCATTACCACCAGTTGCACCACTACCACCATTACCACCGTTTGTCCCAGTCGCGCCATTACCAGCAGTTCCACCCGTTGCAGAAACTGCTTTAGTTGAATAGTTTGCCGCAACATTAACAACTCCACTTGTTTGCCCAATTAAACCACCGGCATAAGCTGCGCCTCCAGCGCCACCAGTACCACTAGCAACACCTGCGGTACCGGCAACACTCGAACCACCATTACCTGATGTCCCAGCGCTTCCACCATTACCACCGTTACCAGCGGTTGAAGTTACAGAACCATTAGTAGCATATGCTTCAACATAGTTGCTTCCACCTGAAGTAACACTACTGTACCCAACTAACCCACCAGCATCTGCTTCACCACCGACACCACCGGTACCGCCAGCTCCACCGGCTCCACCGGCCGCACTAGCAGCCCCGTTCGCACCATTACCACCAATGCTTCCAGTACTACCATTTCCACCTGTAGCAGAAACTGTACCAGTTGCATAAGAATTTATAATATCACTTAAACCTGTAGTAATTCTATTGTTACCAACTAAACCACCTGCATAAGCTGCACCTCCAGCTACAGCAGCTACTGCTGCCGCACCCGCACCACCAGTAATAGTTGTTCTTGATGCACCACCATTACCAGATGTACCAGCTACGCCAGCGTTACCGCCAGTTGCAGAAACATTTCCGGTTGCATAAGAGTTTAAATAATTGCTAGCACCTGATGAAAAACTACTGAATCCAACTAAACCACCAGCGTCTGCTTCACCACCGGCTCCGGCAACACCACCTATAGCACCTACAGATCCCGCATGAGTTGAGGATGCAGCGGAACCATCACCACCATTACCACCTGAACCACCGCTTCCACCAAGACCAGCCACAACAGTTACATTACCAGTTGCATATGAGTCACTAACACGTAAAATCTGAGTCGTACCGCTCATACGTCCAGCCAAACCACCACCATAAGTTGCAGCACCCGCCGTAGCAGCACCACCAATACCACCAACAGCCGAGATACCACTAGAAACAGTGCTTCCAGTTGTACCACCGCTTCCACCGTTACCACCATTACCACCGGCTCCACCAGTTACACTAATATTTACAGTTGAATATGATGAAGCTCTGATAACACCTAAGTTATCACCAACCAACCCACCATACGCGCGAATACCAGCGGCACCAGCGGCACCGCCAATAATACCAACACCACCATTAAACGCGCCAATGCCCGTTCCACCAGTTCCCCCGTTACCACCATTACCACCAGCTTGTTCTGTTCCAGTAATAGTTAATGTTTCGGAATAAGAAGATGTAACGACGCCAGTTGCAGAACTAAATCCTACTAGTCCCCCGACAAACGCACCGCTCGCAGCAGCACCTACACCTGCGGCACCACCGGCACCACCAACACTTCCACCAGCTAAACCAGATCCACCATTACCACCGTTTGCACCATTCCCTGCTGCTCCACCGTTTGCAATAATATTTCCAGCGCCAGAGCCAACGTGAACACTAGCGTAAGAAGAGATAATATCAGAAGTTGTGTAGCCAACTAATCCACCAGCAAATATAACACCAGAAGCACCGCCGTTACCACCAGCGCTTCCCGCAACACCACTATTTGCCGCACCACTCCTACCTGCTGCACCGTTAGTTCCTGAACCCGCAGTAATATTTAAAGTTGTTTTAGAATATGAATTTGATTCAACAATTCCTGTTGAGTAACCGGTTAAACCACCGACGTAAACCGCACCACCCGCGGCACCGGCTCCACCGACACCACCAATACCAAACAAAGCCGTACCAGTTCCAGTACCACCAGTACCACCTTGAGCGCTTGCTCCACCATTTCCGCCGACTACTGTAACTGTTCCTGTTTGCGCGTAAGAATTAGTAATCGTTCCAAGAACGTTTTGACCGACTAAACCACCAGCCTGAAGAGCTGCTGCTAAAGTTGTGGCTGCTGCACCGCCAGTTCCACCAAGACCACCTGCGCCACCAATATGGTTAGTACCGGCAGAGCCATTTCCACCATCACCGCCCGCGCCTGCGGCTCCACCAGCGCCACTAGTCACATTAACATGAGTGGTTGTGTAAGAAGACTCAATAATTGCAATAGCAGTATTGTTTCTTCCAACCAAACCACCAGCCGAAACAGCACCACCAACACCACCGTTTGCACCGGCTCCACCTGCTGCAGCAGTACCATTAGTAATGCTTCCAGACGCTCCCGCATTGCCACCCGTACCACCTGTTCCGCCGGCGCCAGAAACAGCGGTTACTGTTCCTATGACATGATTACTATTTGAAATAGTTGCCGATGAATCCCCAACCAAACCACCTGTGAAGTTAATACCACCAGTCGCTCCGATTGCAGCGGCACCACCGATACCACCAATAGCACCAGAACCACCAGCTCCACCGGCGCCACCGTTACCAGAATTTCCACCAGCACCGGCTGTACCACTAACCGCACCACTAGAATATGTATCTGCTATTTCACCAGATGTTACAAAACCAACAAGACCACCTGTGTAGCTAGCGCCACCAAGGTTACCAGCTGCACCAGCAGCACCTGCACCACCAGCAGAAGAAGCTCCACCGGCGCCACCGGCGCCACCGGCTCCACCGGCGCCACCGTTACCAGCAACAACTGTTACATTTCCAGTAGCGTATGAATTTCCAATATATACTTTTGTATTTGTAAAACCTACTAAACCACCACCGTATGCAAAACCACCCACACCACCGATACCACCCGTCGCACCAGCGCCACCAGTTATACCACTAGCGACTCCGCTACCACCGGCTCC
>CAYOVR010000025.1:0-14251 GCA_964407465.1 uncultured Candidatus Saccharibacteria bacterium | reverse complement strand
GCTTTACCAGAATTCAGAACTCTCGAAAAACTTTACGAAGAGTCATGGATTGATGATTGGTATGAAAACGCCAAGCAAAAGAAGCAATACAAGGACAAAGGCTATGATATTCTCAAAACTTTTTACGATGAAACTTTAGAGCAGAAACCAAACGTTAAATATATCGAGAAGTTTTTTAAACTTGAGCTTGGTGCTAAGAAATATTGTTTCGTCGGAAAAATCGATCGTGCTGATGAAACTCCTGAAGGCTTGGCCGTCTTAGATTACAAAACTGGGAGCGCACCAAAAGGAAAAGACGCAGGGGACGTCGACCAGCTTTTGATATATCAGTGGGCTTGCCAAGACTTTCTTGAAGAGAAAGTTAAATCTTTAAGCTACTGGTACTTGGAAGGTAACGAGAAAAAAGAGATCCCACTGGCGGATCAAAACAGAATAATTGAACTCCGAGACAAACTCATTGAAACTATCGAGAA
The DNA here is from genome assembly GCA_964407465.1 of uncultured Candidatus Saccharibacteria bacterium. Classification (GTDB taxonomy): domain Bacteria; phylum Patescibacteriota; class Doudnabacteria; order UBA920; family UBA920; genus JADZEH01. Next base: position 13,778 of record CAYOVR010000025.1, on the reverse strand, counting down.
GATCAACAAAACTATAAAATACGACTTGTTTGCTGAAGAACATCTGAAAGCCAAGCAACACTTTTGCAGCATGGAGGGGTACAACTAGAACTTTGACACACCCTCTGTTTCTCGCTATTCTACTGGGCTGGGAAGAATGACTCAGTACAACAGGAGGAGACACACCCATGATCGAACTCGATGTAAGTCATGGTGACACGCGCTACGTTGTATTCCAAGACGGCGATCATAGTGAATTCGAAATCTATCTCTGTATCGGATCTGCGCCGTCCATCATCATGAACCGAACCGCCGTTGCTCGCGTCGTACTGGCGTCGGTGCTCGACTGGCGCAAAGTGGAACCCTCAGCCACTCAACGCCCGTTGCTGGAAATCATGCGAGGAATTCACTTTCAGGAGCTCGATAAGGAATCCGACAACGACCCCGTCGACCTGTTTCTACAAGGTGGAGCGGAGATCAAGCTCAGCCGACCAATGACAGTCTACGTTCCGGAAGAAGACATAATACCGTGGATCATCGACACCGTCGCCGAGGACAAGAAGATCGTCATCGCGAAGCTGGACGTTGAAGAGCAGGTCGAACTCAGAGAGATGTGGGACGACCTCATCGTCAAACTGGAAGACGAAGAGAACGTCGCCAGCCTGCCCCTCGCCAACACCGACCCGGACGAATACCAACAGGAAAACCGAATTCGACGGATCAAGTAGACCACCGACAGAAGATTGCGTGCGCGCCGCGATCTTCTGTCATTTGTTTTCTAGACAAAAAAACACTACACTATTTTTATAGATATATTCACCTATTATGGCGAAGAACGCACAACAATTTGAAGAACGACCATGGGGAACTTTCGAAGTTATCGCTGAATTTGAAGCTGAGACTCCAAATGGTACCGAACAAGTCGTTGTAAAAAAGTTAGTTGTGTATCCCAACAAGCGACTATCATATCAACGACACCAACTTCGCAATGAACATTGGCACATTGTCCAAGGACAGGGGATGATCGTTCTAGACGATGTTGAACAAAATATAGAAGCGGGGCACAAAATTCACGTTCCAGTGGGGACGAAACACCGTATCGCCAACACCCACGACTCCGACAACTTAATCTTCATTGAAATCACTGGTGGCCAGTTTGATGAATTTGATAACGAGAGGTTAGAAGACGACTTCGGAAGATAGAAAATTTGTGGTATAATAAAAGCAAACAAATACCCACAAAATCATGTCAGAAAAAATGTTTGAACGTTCGCGCTCACACCTTATCCTCATCGCTGTCGGCACAATCCTCTCACTGTTCTCTCTTGGCTCTATTGTTGCTTTCACAGAACCCAATTCCGCTAGCCCAATTACTTTCACTTTATTATACCTAAGCATCTTTTTAACTACTGTTGGACTATTTGCTTTCACCGGACTATTCATCCGAGAGAAGTATTCCAACGATTTATACACCAAAAATATTCGGGCCAGTACACGCCAAGCTTTTCTCCTTGGAGTACTCACAACAACATCGCTAGCGCTTAATGCCCACAATCTCTTGTTCTGGTGGGTAGTTCTAACTCTGGTTTTATTTTTGATAGTCATCGAAACTTTTTATAACCTTCAGTAGGGAATCGAAACAAAAAACAAACATGGCCGACCCAGTCGATCCACAAAACGAAATACAACATGACCCACCGTTTTACAACGTCATGCCTAATGTCAAAAACTTAGGCATTATTTCACCGACTCCAGTAACATCATCACAGACCATCAAGCCAGGCTCCTCACCACAACGGCCACCAAACCAACTACTTTCAGCAAGCCTGCCCAGAATCTCCAGCCATAAACGACTCTTTGTCATTGCAGGGATCGCGCTTGTCATTCTTGGCGTTGGTGGATTTTTTGCATACACAGCGTTCTTTAAAGATGATGAACCAACTGTCGACGACAACACCCCACAAGTAGTAGTTCAGCCAGAGGGAGTATCAACGCCAAACGATTGGCAACTTCAGTACTTTGGTGAAGAACTTTGTAGCGACGTTGAAACTTGTGGTGACATCGCCGATCCTGATACTGATGGCCTAACTAACATTCAAGAATACAGCGAACAAATTGATCCTTACAACCCCGATACAGATGGCGATGGCTTAGCTGATGGTGATGAAGTCAATATCTTTGAAGGTAGCCCCACTGACCAACGTAGCGCTGGTAATTCTAAATTCACAGATGGCGACGACGCGCGTGGTGGTTTCGATAGTAAAACCGGTGTAAAAATGACTGATCTGCGCTTAGCCGAGGTAAAACTTAAGATAAAAGAACTAGGTTTACATCAGCCAACGATTGAAACGTTAGCAGAATTTGCATTATCTCGTTACGATTTTGTTGAACAAGAAGAAATCGTAGAAGTCGAGGCTGTACTTCCTGCTGGCGTAAGCGCCACACCTCAAGCCATGCTTGATCGTGACACTCAGCGATTGGCTAGCATCAAAAAGATTGGCGCAGCGCTTTTGGCCTACAAGGAAGCAAAGCAATCTTATCCGGCTGTTACAACTTTCAACGAGATGACCGCGGCAATAAAGCCATATAACCAGATTGCGACTAACTATACCGATCCAGTTAACGTCGCTCCATTTGTCTACAAATACACAGCAGAATTGGACAATCAAGACTTTACGCTAAACTATTATAGTGAAACAGCTAAACAAACTGTAAAATATGATGCCTCCGATGCTGCTCGTGATGCTGGCAAAGAATCGGTTGGTTTGAATAACGAAAAACGGATGACTGACTTGGAGAACATGAGAAATGCCTTGCTCCAGTACTCCGCAGCCTTTGTTACTGGTGATACTGGTTATGTTTTTCCCGCAGGCAACACCTACAAAGCAGATCTAGCACCAAACTATATTGAAAGTATTCCTAAAGACCCCTCAGGCAAAGATTACGTTTATACCGTATCTGTAAACAAAGATAGCTTTACTCTTAAAACCACGATCGAAAATCCAACTACTGGTGCAACAGGAATTATCTGTACCGAAAGTGAAGATTGTCATTTATACTAAACTCATGAACTTCTTACGAAAACTTTTTTCTCGATCCGCTAGTGTCTCTGTGTCAACAACGAAGCACGAATTCACAAATATCATTACAGCGAAAGTCGAACGGATTGAAAAACATCCTAATGCCGATCGTTTGCGAGTTGTCGCCTTAAACGATGGTAGCAAAGAAATTTATCCAATCGTTTGCGGGGCTTTCAACTTCAAAGAAGGTGATGTTGTGGCGTTGGCCTTACCTGGTGCAATCATTCCAAAAAATATTCATTCTGATGAACACGAAAGCTTTACTCTTGGCACAGCCAAGATTCGTGGCGTTGAAAGCCAGGGGATGATCTGTGCTGAATTTGAGCTTGGCTTAGCCAACGAACTAGGCGACGGCATCATGATTCTCCCAGCAAACACTGCAATCGGCGTACCTTTGGGCCAAGTCTTATAGCCTTGCAAACCACTTAAAAAAGGCGTATTATTGAACCATGTTAGCCAACGCTATCAAGAACTTCACTAACTTTTTCTTTAGCCCCGTTGTTTGACGGTTGGCCAGTTTAAACTGCCACTACTACCGTCGCCAGACGGATTTTTTATTACTTAACAAACCTATGTCATTACTCGAAAACACCACCAGAGCTAATCTCACAATTGATGCCCCCGAAGAATCTAAACTTCGCACTGAGTTAGAAACCAAAACTGACGCCGAAAGCGAACGACAAAAACGTTATTTGCACATGCGCGACTTAAGCCGTGATGAAGCCAGCCCACTCCACGAAGTTAAGAAGCGTATATTAGCTTTACCTGAATTCAAAAACTTTGATGAAGTTCAAGTTCCCGAAATTGTCCGCGCCGACATGAGTTTTGATTTGTTTAATTTTCCACCGGAACATCCAGCTCGCAGTAAGTCCGACACCTACTACGTTAACGATGACTTTATTTTGCGTACACATTGCACAGTGATGTGGTACTACTACTTAAACGACGCGCACGCTCAAAAGAAAATCGAGAATAATGAAGCTATTGGTGTTCTCTGTACCGGTAAAGTTTATCGTAAAGATGAAATCGATCGCCATCACATGAATATTTTCCATCAAATGGATGGACTCTATATTCAACCTGACAGCATGGGTGAAATTACCCAAGATGATCTCAAAACTGTTCTCGCTGACATTGCCAAAACTGTATTCGGTGCTGACGTTAAATATCGTTTCAATGATGATAACTTCCCATACACGCACGACAGCCTTGAAATGGAAATCGACAAAGATGGCCAATGGGTGGAAGTTCTCGGTGCTGGCTTAGTTCAGAAAAGCGTTTTGAAAAATCTTGATGCTCGTTTAGAAAACTATAACGGGTGGGCATTTGGTTTTGGCTTAGAACGCTTGGCAATTATCAGCATGACCTTGCCGGACATTCGTTTGTTGTGGTCACAAGATCCTCGCGTGATAAAGCAGTTGGTTCTTGGAACAAAGTTTGTTGAAGTCAGCAAATATCCGCCAATTACACGAGACATTTCATTCATTGTCGACACATCCTTTGAACCAAACAATTACTTTGATCTTATTCGCGACATTGGTGGCAATCTTATAGAAGAAGTCGAATTACTAGATAAATACGAGAACGCTGAGAAGTTTGGTGTGGATAAAGTTAGCTACACCTATCGAGTTGTCTACCGAAGTAGCGAACGCACCCTAGAAAGCGCGGAAGTCGATCCTCTTCAAGACAAGCTTTACAGCGAAACTGCCAAGCAATACAACGCCGAGCTACGATAAAAAACTTGAGGATAATTTTAAGTTTCATTTAGAATTCCTTGAACAGGTGGTGTGATATAATATCTGTACACTAATTGCCTACAGATGGAAAACACCGAACCTACAATCAAAACCTTGGGCAAAGACGTTGGAGTACTTAAACTTGATGTTGGAGAACTCAAATCTGATGTAAAAGGGCTTAAAGTTACGGTCGACGGTCTTAAAGTTACAACCGAAAACATTCAAAAGGATCTCACGGATCTGAAAATTACGGTTAGTGATATTAAGAACTTTATGCGAGAACACTTAGTTACTCGTACGGATTTAGTTTTATTTGAAGAAAGACTTGATAAAAAGTTTGCCAAACAAGAAACTTTAGACAAGCTATACAATTCCTTCGATAATTTTGCCAAAGAAACCCTCAAAGAGCGCGAAGAACACAGCGTCAAAAATTATCGACTTAAGAATCTTGAATTATGGGCAGAAAAGACAGGTATAAAGATTGATTTGCCTTACAAAATATAGAACATTAAAAAGACGTCCAAAAAGGACGTTTTTTTGTTTTATTTAAGCCACATTTTATACTCTTGTCAACTGTAAAAACTATGGCGAATATGCTATAATTACTGCATAAGAAATCTAGTAAATATTCCGCAATTTTTAGACTAATTTATGGCAAAAGACGACGCAAAGAAAGACAAAGAAGCAGAGAAGAAAGCAAAATCAGGGGAGTACTCAGCAGCGCAAATTACTGTACTTGAAGGACTCGAACCAGTTCGCAAACGTCCCGGCATGTACATCGGATCCACTTCTGAAACTGGACTCCATCACCTTATTTGGGAAATTGTCGACAACTCAGTAGACGAAGCAATGGCCGGCCATGCCGACCGTGTGTGGGTTTATCTAAACGCTGATGGTAGCGTCACCGTTGAAGACAATGGTCGCGGTATTCCGGTTGATGTCCACAAAGGCACCAAGAAAACTGGTTTAGAAACTGTTTTAACAGTTTTGCACGCCGGTGGTAAATTTGGTGGCGAAGCTAGTGGCTACAAAGTCTCTGGTGGTCTTCATGGTGTGGGTGCTAGCGTAGTAAACGCATTATCAACAGATTTAACCGCGCAAGTTCGTAAAGACGGTAAGATTTACGAAATGAAGTTTAAAATTGGTAAGCCACAAGGGGCTATCAAAGTTGTGGGTAAAGTCGACAAAAATGACCTCGTCCAAAGCGGAACTAAAATTACTTTTTGGCCTGACGGAAGCATTTTCGAAACTACAAAGTTTAAATTCAAAACTGTTTTAGAACATTTACGCAGCCAAGCTTACTTAACTAAGGGTCTGCATTTTGTTATTTCTGATAAAACCGAAGGCTTAACTTACCAATACTTCTTTGAAGGTGGTATTTTAAGCTACTTACGCCAATACAACCGCAACAAAAAAGCGAAGTCTGATCATGTTTACATGACCAAACAAGTTGATGAAGTTTCGGTTGAAGTTGCTTTGCAATATACCGATGACTACGAAGAACGAATTTTGTCTTACGCCAACAACGTTTACAACCCTGAAGGTGGTATGCACGTTACTGGTTTCCGTACAGCGTTAACTCGAGTTATCAACAACTACTCCGTTAAGAACGGTTACGTAAAAGAAAACGAAAAACTTACTGGCGAAGATATGCGCGAAGGGTTGAGCGCGATCATTTCGGTTAAACTCCCAAACCCACAGTTCGAAGGACAAACCAAAGCCAAACTTGGAAACCCAGAAGTCCGAACTGCTGTTGAATCGATCGTTTCGCAAGAACTCGAAATTTACTTAGAAGAGCATCCTCAAGATGCAGGTCGCATCATTGAAAAAGTTATCTTGGCTGCCAAAGCTCGTTTAGCAGCTCGCGCTGCTCGTGATAGCGTTATTCGCAAAGGTGTCCTCGATGGCTTAGCTTTACCAGGTAAACTTGCTGATTGTTCTGAATCTGATCCTGCCAAATGCGAGCTCTATATTGTAGAGGGAGATTCGGCTGGTGGTTCTGCTAAACAAGGCCGTGACCGCCGTTTCCAAGCCATCTTGCCATTGCGCGGGAAAATCCTGAACGTTGAACGTGCTCGCTTAGACCGTATGCTCGGTAGTGAACAGATTAAAAACTTAGTTATCGCTTTCGGTACTGGGATTGGCGAACTACTCGATATGACCAAGCTTCGCTATCACCGCGTTATCATCATGACTGATGCTGACGTCGATGGTGCTCACATTCGCACACTCTTACTTACACTTTTCTACAGATACTTCCCAGATATTATCCGTGATGGTCATTTGTACATTGCCCAGCCACCGCTATATCGTGTCCAAGTTGGAAAAGAATTCCAATACGCTTTCACCGAAGGTGAACGTGATGAAATTATTCAAGACATGGTTGCGGAAGCTCAAACGAAAAAGACGAAAAACGCTAAGGCCAAGACTTCGAAGAAAGATGAGACGGAAGAAACTCCAGAAGGTGAACTCGATGAAGTCCAAACCAACACCGAAGACGAAGGCGCTTTAACCGCCGCAGTCAACGGCGTAAAGTACACCATTCAACGCTACAAAGGTTTGGGTGAAATGAATCCGGAACAACTTTGGGAAACGACAATGGATCCTGAAAATCGCGTCATGCTCAAAGTCGATATCAAGAACGCCGAAAAAGTTAGTGACATTTTTGAAACCCTCATGGGCGACGATGCTTCCTTGCGCAAGCGCTTTATTACCACACACGCAAAAGCAGTTAAGAACCTAGATATTTAATTATTGTCCCGATTTTTAGAATCGGGATTTTAATTTGCCATCTAGGCACACGAGGCCTTGAGACAAAATCCAATCGACAGGGGGAGTGATCCATGAACATGAAGTCCTCAACCCTGGGATCGAAGGGAGAAATCGTGCACATACGCCGTGTTGGCGAACCGTACAGCTATCTGACGGTTATGGTGTTGGGCACGCGATTGCTGAACATCCATGAGAAGGAAGGCACGATCGAGATCATCGATCCAAGGGCGATGCGATACGCGGTGACGCCGCAGTCACCAGAGATCAAACTTAGCTTGCACACCCTCGGGGACCCAATGCTGGAGTACTCAGAGGCGAAAAGCTTTTACCGACGACTGTTGCATATTGGTGAGACCGCTGAAAAGCTCTCCACCCAGCGAACGATCGTCAAGTACTGTCGCCTGCGTGAAGATTACCTTCAGAGTCAGCTGAAAGCTGATCGAAAGTTCCTCGAGGAACCTCAAGAGGAATCGGCACCCGAAATTCACAGTGATGCGCCACACGCCCGCGCGACAATGGACGCGCGAGGCGAACTCTGGTCACAAATCTTACCCACGGTTCACTAGCAGGTTGACACAAGGCCTGCAAAGTGGTACTATCCGTGCATCTAGGGGCGGAAGACGTGAAGACGTAGAACATAGCTACGAAGTGGCATCGGGGGATGACCACGGCGTGGTGAAAAGCTACGGCTGGTCGCTTGAAAGTTCCACCCCAAGAATGGGCATGTAGCTCAGTGGGAAGAGCGCTGGCGCGAATGCGCGGCCAGAGGTCGGGGGTTCAAGTCCCCTCATGCCTGCTCGTGACAGTTGTAACTAATCGCTTAATTCCTAGCGGGGGCCAGGAATTACCGAAAAGTAATAGCTGTCACCGATATCAATCTTCCAGCGTTGCCGGGATTCACCGCCAGCGTTGGTAGACGACTGCTACCTGGTTCCAGGAAGCAGTCAACAGGGTCGCGTATCCTTTCCTCCGGAAAGCGGTACCATCCGGACCGCTCGAGTTGCTCCAATGGAAGAAGCGCTCTACGCGACCCTCGTTCTTTGTCCAGGAGGACACAACACTTGACCACATGGTCATTTGATTTCAATCATCCAGCGACCACCTGACGGTGCGCGGGTAGACACTGCCGCCCCCGCCCAGGGAAGCAGTAACAGAGGTCGCGTCTCCAACACTCCTCGGAGAGCGGGACTGAACCACCCGTTATGAGCGTTTTTCATGCGGCGCTCTACGCGACCTTAGTTCTTTGTCCAGGAGGACACAACACTTGACCACTAGGGTCTTCACACATCAATCTTCCCGCACGAAGTTACTCTCGTGCTGGCAGACGCGACTCTCCTTCAGAGGCGTGGGAGAGTTGGAAAGGGTCGTGTACCTTTCTCCATCGGGGAGCGGTATATCGTTCCGCTTGTAGCCCGAGCGCTAGTCCCGACCGGGCTCTACGCGACCCTCACGTTTCTGCGTCCACAGGACGCACCGGCCACATCGGCCACCCACACGGGTCTCCCCACAAAGGAGCCCGTGTTTTTCTTGCTTTTTTTTAGGTTTGTGGTATAATATATCCATATTTAGATAAAGGCCAAAAGGGCCTTTTAAAAAAGCTTAATTTAAACATAATTATGACCCGAGTATTTGAATTTTTCCGCGGTGTTAAAACGGAATTGCTAAAAGTTGTCTGGCCTTCACGCCGCGACACTATTCGCTACACCATCACTGTTATTGTCTTTAGTATCGTAGTAGCCGCTATTTTAGGCGCAGCTGATTACGGACTATTGCAGCTCTTCGAACTCATCTTGAACAAATAATCGTTTAATACCACTCCGCAGGGCGGGGACGGACTGGACTTATATTCATGAGTAAACAACAAGTTACTGGAGAACGTCATTGGTATGTTCTTCACACATATAGTGGTTACGAAGACTCAGTAGCCTTCAACCTCAAACAGCGTATCGACAATATGGGTATGCAAGACAAAATTTTTGATGCGATCGTGCCGAAAGAGAAGAAGATCAAAATCAAAGATGGTAAACGTACCACTTTTGAAGAAAAGATTTTTCCTGGTTACGTGCTCGTCAATATGATTGTTACTGATGACTCTTGGTACGTCGTGCGTAACACGCCTAACGTTACGGGATTCGTCGGTAGTGGAACTATTCCTAGCCCGATTGCTGAAGAAGAATGGTTGTTCCTCCAGAAACGCATGGGCACCGAAGAGCCAAAGTTCAAAGTTGATTTCGAAGTTGGCGAATTAGTCAGCATCACCGATGGTCCATTCAAAGATTACGAAGGTAAAATCGGTGAGATCGATCAGTCCAAAGGTAAGGTTAAAGTTATGGTTACTATCTTTGGTCGCGAAACTCCAGTTGAACTCGATTTCCTCCAAGTCAAGAAAGCTTAAATTATTTAATAGTATTTCTGGCTCACGCCAGTATATATAGAAAGGATGGTTGGCGGATAACTCCCGTCTCGATCGCTCTACATAATAGTGCGGTTACCATTACAAACATATGGCAAAGAAAGTTAAAGCAATGGTAAAACTCCAGCTTCCCGCTGGAAAAGCAACTCCTGCACCACCAGTTGGTACCGCCCTTGGGCCTCATGGTATCAACATCGCAGATTTCACCAAGCAGTTCAACGAAAAGACTGCTCCAATGGGTGATATGATCATCCCTGTTGAAATGACGATCTTTGAAGATCGCAGTTTCACCTTTATTCTCAAAACTCCACCAGCCGCTAACTTGATCATGAAAGCAATCGGTTTGGCCAAAGGTTCTGGCAATCCACTTACTACCAAAGTTGGTAAAATTACCAAAGCTCAGATTCGTGAGATCGCTGAAAAGAAAATGCCAGATTTGAACGCCGCTGATATTGAAGCTGCTGAAAAGATTATTGCTGGCACCGCTCGTTCCATGGGTGTTGACGTAGTCGCATAATCACAGACGAAAGATTATTTTACTAAAATATAATTAACAAATAAAAAGATGCACAACATCAAAAAGATTTATTTGTATCTAGTGTCCGTGATCGCTTTGGTTATTATGGTGATCGGAGGAATTATCCTGCTTAATATGGCGCTCAAAACTTGGGTGTTCACTAAAGCGGATGACAACTTCTACTTAGACACTTATCGCTGTGCCTCACCAAGCACTACCGAAGTAGCTACCGAGAAACCCGTCACTCCAACTTGTACTCCTGAGCAAGAAGAAAAACAGCGCAAGGAACAAGAAGAGCAGAAAACCGCTAACAAGCAACGAGACGCGGCTCAAGCTCTGGCCATGATTTTAGTAGCTAGCCCAGTTTGGTACTTCCACTGGAGACTTGCTCGCAAAGAAGCTTAGTTTGATTTAGAGAACAGGGCGCGCGCTACGCGCGCGCCCCTATCCCTGCATCAAAGCAGTTAATCAATAATTTGTGGGAGAGATGTCCGCTTCGTCCAAAAACGAGCCGCGGAACTCGCTACACCACGAAAGGAAAAGCACATGGGAAAGATTTCAAAGAGAGTCAAAGCCAACGTTGAACTTATCGACAAAGACAAAGTTTACAGCATTGATGAAGCTTTAGACTTAGTTAAGAAAACCGCAAACACTAAGTTTGTCGGTTCAGTTGAGGTTCACGTTCGCACTAACATCGATGCCAAGAAAACTGATCAAGCAGTCCGTGGCACCGTTACCTTGCCTCACGGTACAGGTAAAGTGAAGCGTATCGCAGCTTTCGTTACTGAAGGCAAAGAAGCTGATGCTAAAGCCGCTGGCGCAACCATTACTGGTGGTGAAGAACTTATCAAACAGATTAAAGAGACTGAGAAGACCGATTTCGATGTCGCAGTAGCAGAACCGGCTATGATGCCTAAACTCGCGACTATCGCCAAGATTTTGGGTACCAGAGGCCTTATGCCTAACCCTAAGACTGGGACTGTTTCCGAAAACATCGCTCAGGCGATTAAGGAAATCACTGGTGGTAAAGTCAACTTTAAAAATGATGACTCAGCCAACATTCACCAGATCATCGGTAAGACCAGTTTCGAAACTACCCAGCTTGCTGAAAACTTCAAAGCATTTATGGATACCATACAGCAGAGCAAACCAGCTACTGTAAAGAAAACGTTCATCGGCAACATTACGATCAACGCTACTATGGGTCCAAGCATCCGCGTCAAAGCCTAAATATAGCTAAAATTACCGCCCCGAAATGGGGCGGTTTTATTTTTGTCTTTAGCTTAATTTTATTGTAAACTAAGGTTAATTGGCTTTAAGCCTTTTTCTTATAAATCACAGAAATACAAATGATTCTTTCAGACAGAGACATCAAAAAGGCCTTGGATGAAGGCAAAATTGGCATAGACCCACTGTTCCCAAACTCAATGCAGCCTGCCAGCGTAGACGTCCACTTGGGCGCAGATTTCCTAGTTTTCAAAAATACCAACAACATCTGTATCGACCCTCAATTGCCGATAGATGACATGATGGAAGAGGTCATCATCGACGACACCAGACAGTTCATTCTGCATCCTGGTGATTTTGCATTAGGTATGACATACGAGACAATCAGTGTGCCGAATGACATGGTCGTCCAGTTAAATGGAAAATCTTCACTCGGACGAATCGGTCTTATCGTTCACGCCACTGCTGGTTATGTTGATCCAGGTAACACTTTGAAAATTACTCTCGAGCTTCACAACTTGGCGAACTTGCCAATCAAACTTTATTACAAAATGCCGATCGCTCAAGTCGCATTCGTAAAACTTTCAAGCGAAGCTGAGGTTCCTTACGGTAAAGACAAACTCAACAGCAAATACTACGGCGCAACAAAGCCTCAGCCAAGCCAGTATTACAAAAACTTCCAAAAGAATAACGACTGGATTGATTTCAAATAAATGACCACACGCATTACCAGAATTGATAAAAGCTTACCACTGCCGGAATATCAGACCCCTGGTGCAGTTGCGTTTGATCTATATAGTCGCATTGATCAGGTCATCGAACCTGGACAAAACGCCTTACTTCCGACCAATTTCGTTATCGAAGTTCCTGAAGGTCACGCTTTAATTTTAGCTTCACGAAGCAGTACTTACAAAAAGGGTTTACGCTTTTCAAACGGGATTGGAATAATTGATGAAGATTATCACGGACCTGAAGATGAAATCCATATGGCAGTATTTAATTACACGGATGAAGCTGTAACAGTCAGCAAAGGGGATAGGCTCGGCCAAGGATTAATAGTTCCAGTGGCAAAGGTTGCTTGGGAAGAAGTCGACGTTATTAAACAAAGTTCCCGCGGAGGATTCGGGAGCACCGGAAAATAATACACAATGGCCATTTTAAAGAAACTCTCGTTCGGTAGAAACGGTAACAAGGAGGAAACAAAACATGGTCGCTTTATTGTCATTGATGGAACAGATGGCAGTGGTAAAACCACACAGTTTAAACTGCTCAAAGAAATTTTAGAAACCGAAGGATACGATGTCGAGACAGCTGACTTTCCCCAATATGGACAAAAGTCTGCGGGTGCTGTGGAAGAGTACCTAAATGGTAAGTACGGTCAGGTAAATCCTCATGCGGGCTCGGTGCTTTACGCTGTGGATCGTTTTGACGCCAGCTTTAAAATCAGAGAATGGCTTGCACAAGGCAAAATTGTTTTAACGAACCGCTACGTCACCGCCAACGCTGGACATCAGGGTGGAAAAATAGAAGACGAAGCCGAGCGCATTAAGTTCTTTAAATGGTTAGATAATTTAGAGTACACGATTTTTGGCATCCCAAAACCAGATTTAAATGTGATCTTGCACGTTCCAGCTGAAATTGCGCAGAGACTAGTCGACAAGAAAGAGACGAAGATGCGCGAGTATGCCAAGGGTAAGAAAAGAGATTTACATGAAGCAGATTTGAATCACCTGAAGAATGCAGAGAGAGTTTATATAGAAATATCAAAATTGTTCCCAAACACAAAATTAGTCGAATGCATGAACGGAGGCAAACTGATGACAGTGCAAGAAATTCATAATCGTATTTGGGAACTGGTTAGACGCATCGCGTTGAAAGGAATAGACATACCAGCCCCTGAAAGGAAAAAGTAATGTTTACTGACGAAGAGAAACAGGTTCTGGAGAAATACGTCACCTCAGCAGACGCGAACATTTTTGCGATTAAAAACATGCAGGGTATGGTGGGTGCGGCTTACGCTCGTTACTCCCGTGCCAAAGGTGGATTCCGCGAAG
>CAYOVR010000024.1:13481-14410 GCA_964407465.1 uncultured Candidatus Saccharibacteria bacterium | reverse complement strand
CGCGTGATGTCTGGCTGGGGTTTCATTTGTGCACCCACTGGCCGATGGCGATCCAGTAGATCCAGATGAACATCATTCCCGCCATGAAGATGATGACGTATCCGGTTACGCTCATAGGTATGCCGCTGAGGAACGATACAATCCACACGATTGCGGCCGGTATGGAAAAGCGATGGAAATGCTCCCTGCTGGCCGAGGATCCTCGGTACGCTCTGATGGCCCACGCGAAGTGTATTGCCATTATGATCAGTGCCAGCGTTCCGCTGATGCTGTGAAGGCTCAGTGAGAAGCCCTGCGCGTGCATGGCACAGACTGCGACCGTAGCCGTGGTGTCAGCGGCGAGAGCCGTTCCAAACAGCACGATCATCGTGAGTGTGAGCTTCTCCTTCACGTAGTTGTAGAGAATCACTCCCACGTAGAGCAGGAGCGCGACGCCGAACAGACCCGTTAGCCAGCTATTCAATTTGGGTGCCTCCTTTAGGGGCGGATGTGTTTGCTAGGGACAGCATAACAAAAAACCGCCGGCATGGCGATTTTGCAAACTTACTGTTCTAATTCTATTTTGATTCGATTTGATTGCTCTTGTGACTGCTGATTTATGTCCTTGGCTTGCTCAATTCCTTCTTGTCCTTGTTCAAACTGAGATTTTTCTCCGTTCGAATCTTTGGTAAAATACAAACCCATTAGTACTGCCATTATTGCAATACCTATGATTAGGACTATTAGTAGCGATCCTTGTTGGTTTGCTTTCATATATTTAGCATATCAAAAAACCGTCCCGATGGACAGACAGTCAAGAATGTGTTATATTGCTAAATCCGATCGAAGAATTGTGCGTATTGAGGAGTCATTCCTTCTCTTCAGTAAATACGTCATTGTTCACAAAAGGGAATTCAGGAGGAACTGAGCATGCCCATCACGGAGCTGAA
>CAYOVR010000024.1:0-13471 GCA_964407465.1 uncultured Candidatus Saccharibacteria bacterium | reverse complement strand
AGCTCTTCATCGCGGCTGTTTCGGTGGCCGCTGTTCTGGTGATTGTGGTTGGTGTCGTGTACATCAACTCTACGACCAACAGCGGCGCACTCACAGATTGGAACACCTACAAGGGTCAGATCGCCAACTACGATGTCTCGATTGACGAGTCGACCCGCGGCAACAGAACACAGTTGATTGTCCGTCTGCGGTTGATTGGCGCTTCAAGTCATGCTGGGATCACTGGCCATGACTATGACTCGGACGGCCGTTGGGATCGTATCCTCTACTGTGGCTACCCTCAGCAGAGCAATGGCTGCAACTCCATGCTCATCGACGAAGACGGCACGATGACGTTCGAGCCCTGCGCTGCGGATGAGGGCAAAATCAAGCCGTTTACCGATGACGATATCCGAGTTGCCAGGTTACAGCTCGCTGCGGCGATGGCTGCAGTCTACAACGAAGAGCATATCGTCAGAACGCTCGCCGCTTATCGTCAGGCGAAATAAACGTCGGCGAAAGCTTCGCAAAGGCCGCGCAATATCCAATCCTACGGGAGAGGTGAGCGCGGTTTTCATTTACCTTATTTCTTAAAGAATTCTTCGAGCTCAGGTAAGGAAAGGTCATAGTTGAAACCGGGGACTCTTTCTTGAAGTCTGCCGTGCTTAGCTTTATCGTATTTTAGAGTGTTGTTTAGCGAAATAAAGCAAACAGCTGAGTATCGTCCATCATGCATGGTTTTTTCTGTCGCGATAACTCGATGACAAAGTGCTTTGAGCTCATTCTCTGAAAGAAGTTGCATTTGAAGTCCGGGAATGATTACGGTTTCACCATCAGAGACGGGCATGTCGATCCATTTCTTGTCTTGCGTTAAGCGCTGTAGGCCTGGGTCACTTTCGAACAGGTGCAGCGTAAAACCACCATGATCAATATGTGGTGTGGCGGTTTGATCTTCTAATTCACGATTTCCAAAATAGTGGATAAAGCGAACGAAGAATGTGTGTTCGCTATTCTCTACTTCTTTAATTAATCCTGGAAGCTTAAAAGTTTGTTCTGCTTGTGTGGCAAAATCCAAAACAATCGGCTTTATTAATTCAACAAGCTTGGATGCGTCTTCAACAAAATTTATAGCATGAGGATTTTGGATTTCTTTGGTGTGGGTTTTTAACCATTCTTGTCCTGCTATTGTGACGTCAAAATTTTCTTTGTAATCGGCACCGTTACCAATTCCGTCTTTGTATTCATAACCAATACCCTCAAAGTTGTCGCTATACGGTAAAGCTTGTTTAGTTTCGAGAGGTATCTCACAAAATTTTTGCCATGAGCCTATAGCTTGCTCAACAGCATCCCTGAGGTTCTTTGGATAATCTAGTACCACGAACCCTTTGGTTTTTAAGTCTTGGATAGGTGTGTTCATATAGAAAGAGTATCCACTATGAAAAAGATAAACAAGTGAGGAGGTCTTCGGTAAGCTAAAGCTTCACGGTTTCTTCGTTAAAAAAGAAGGGTAACTTATCGATCGCTCCGTTCTGTATCGCTTTTAGAACAATTAAAATGCTTTTAATGCAATCCTGTTCAGATGATTCATTTTTTATTGCTTCATCTATACTCACCCACATGTTATGGCCAAACTCTGAGTCAATGATGAGCTTTCCTGAGCATGAGCTTGAGTAATTGATTGCGAATATTATGTCAGAAAATAATTGTTCTGACTCATACATAATGCGGCGTTCGCAACCGACGAGTTTGAATTCAGCATCGAGTCCTGTTTCCTGCTTCAGTTTTCGAGTAGCGGCTGGTTCAATCTGCTCACCTTTCAGGACAATACCACCCATAACACCAACTTTTCCATAGGAAGGGTTTGATTTCCGAACTTGGTTTAGAATTTCGATTTTACCATTCACAACTCTTGAAACAATTGTGATGGCATTTATTTTGAAAAGGCTAGTGACTGCGTCGTTGGTTGTATACGGATCAGCGACATGTCTGAGGCCGATTTGAGAAAGGGAATATCCTTCATCGGATTTACTGACGAATTCCTTTTTCACAAGGTGTTGGAGATGATAATTGAAGAGATCATTCGGAATTTTGGCAGGCTGAAGCTCGCTATATCTGAGAGATTGAGCGTTTTTAAGCTTCGAAAGAATGTGATTTTGAACGGGGGACAGATTCTGTAACATGGGAATACTATATCAAAAAACCGCCAAGGAGGCGATTTATGATTTTCTAGTGTAGTTATGATATAAAGCTACTCACCTTTTTAACAATCTCAGAATAATCAACTGTTCCGAAATCGTTAGTGTCAATTTTAATTACTTCGCCGACATTTACTGGGCTATGTAAGGTTGGATCAAAGTATTTCTCAAATAACTCTTTGT
The DNA here is from genome assembly GCA_964407465.1 of uncultured Candidatus Saccharibacteria bacterium. Lineage (GTDB taxonomy): Bacteria > Patescibacteriota > Doudnabacteria > UBA920 > UBA920 > JADZEH01. The sequence continues at coordinate 11,114 of CAYOVR010000024.1, read as the reverse complement.
CCATATGACCTGGATGTCTTTCTTCTGACTCTACCCGTTTGTGAGCCCGATCTTTAAGAACTTTTACGTCTGCATAGCAGTGTAGCTCAAGCACTTTCGTATCATACAATTCTACAAACTTTTCAATAGGTTCTTTGTTGAATTCTGGTTTAAAATTAGCTTCTGCTATAACGCTCCTCCCATTTTTTAGCTCCTGATCTATAGCAAGGTACAAAGTTTGGATAGCCGCCGCTCCCAATTTACTCGACCATTCTTTATCAGACCAACCAACTGTATCAAAAAGTAATTCCTTAAAGATGTCCTTAGAAAAGTAAGGAATATGAAGCTGCTCAGATATGTATTTGGCTAGATATGATTTTCCAGAACCAGAAGGTCCCGATATCAAAATTAGTTTACTCATGTTTAAAGCATATCAAAAAACCGCCTATTCGGCGATTTTCTTGTCGATAAACTTTTGGCTGGACACATCGGTCTAGAACCTCACTACTAGGGGTATTGTAAGGGTTTTAAAGGTATTATTCCAATGCCTGATTAATGCACCTAGGTCGGGGTTAAAATGCGACAAATGCGACAGTACTGCACGTAACCGAGTCATATGTACTCATGACAGGTTTAAGCTCACTCTGTATTGAATAGGGCTTAGTTTAATTTTCGATTCTGATACAGAAAATGGGTGTTTTATGACGAAGATTTGAGGGTTCAAAGAATTAGCTTTGAACACTAGATAAAGGTAATAATTGTCTGACTGTTTAGCGGTTTCAATCTCGTTTTTAGTCATTGTAAAACTATATCCTTCATAGCTATGGCTTGTAGATTTAACCTCAATATATTTCTTATTGCCATCTAGTTCGTACGATAGAATGTCATAACCCAAAGAGTCATCCTTTATGGAAACATGATCAACCTTTTCGGCTAGATCGGATTTTTTGTTAATTTGTAAACGTTTCTTTTCTTCTTGGAAAACCAATTTCTCTCCGCGAAATCCTAGCTGTCTATTAGATTCATTTTTCTTTTCATAATCTGGCTTATACGGTCTATGGATTAAGCTAGTCTTTTTTTGATCATCAATAATATCGTTTAAAGAAAGTTTAATAAATTCAGGAATAACTTTTTCTAGCGGTGGGATTATGTACGGTTTTAATTCAGAAATAATCTCTTTTTGATTCCAGGGAGTTCCAAATGTTGAATATAAGAAAACTGAGAATTCATACATGCTCCAGTTCTTCATTACAACATCTGAATTTTTAAAGTCAACCAACACTTTTCTTTTAACCTCCGCTTTATTAGTCCATTCCGTATCAAGCTCAAGACTCTCGATAAAATAATCTAAATGATCATTAGAGAACACATTGAGATATACACTAGGAAAGTATGTAGATAGAATCTTTCCTTTGAACATTGGGGAAAGTTTATTCTTATGAATTTGTTCAATATCTTCTAGCTCTCCAGCTTCAACTAAATTAATGATTGAATATTTGATATCATCAAAAGCCTCCTGCTCGGAATGCCCAAACTTAATCAAAAATCTATATTTTTTAGTGGGATCAGTTTTTGTACGACCAAAATATAATCCAAATTTTTTATCCGCCGTAGATCCACCCTTTATTTTACCTAAGCCCATCAATTTAGTTTCTAGACCATAACAAAAACCGTTTTTATTTTGATTGCCTACTACATAATCATCCATTGTTAAATTGGTAAGATTTTGTAGAGAAAAACGTTTTATAAAATCAAGCCTGTCTTTTTCTACTTGCGTGATACTTTTCGCTAAATCCTGTCGCTCATTTTCGTACCTAGCTTGATATGATCTTAGGTCGTGTATATTCATAGCGTATTTATTTATCTTTATCTAATTTAGTTGGTTTCATATCTTTCTGTTCAATACTATTCACTTTAAGCATAGATTTCGCTGCTTTATTTATCTGAAAGCTCAGTTCAGGGAAAGATTGCTTAATATGCTTAGGCTCGAGTGTTCCTAAATACTCTAGTATTTTATAATCTTTAAGTACTTCACTTGGATCAGCATGCATGAGCCAAGGCTCAGAATGGTACCAATCTTCACCATCTTTCTGAAATTTTACCATAGGCCATTTAGTTAGCTCTTTGGGAGGCAAAATATCCTCATGGTCTTTAATCAAAAATAGTTGATAGTGAGTTCCGCCGTTAGGTCCAGGGATAATTCTTGGTTTTAGTAATCCGTCTTTGACTAACTTTTTCACGCCATAACGGGTAATAAAGAAACTATGTTCTAAGTCATTTGATGAATACCAGTTGTCTTTATCGCTAGCTAGGCTTGCAGGAATTATATTCTTATCTATTGCACTCTGACATGTGATGCATTTAATCCCATGTTTATCATACCAAGTTTGTTCCTTGGATGCAGAACCACCGCAAATAAAACAGGAGTAACCTTCACCTTCAAGATGGAACCCCTTGGGGTTTTGTTCCAATTTTTTCTGACGTTGACCTTCTTTGATAGCAAGATCCAACATTAGTTTTGCATAACCTTCTAGCCAGTGCTCAGCCTCAAATAGCTCCTGATCAGTAATTTCTTTACCCTGCTCCTTTTCGAGTAGTTCTTTAAGTTCAGCTCTACGCTCCTCACGTTTCTTTTCTGCTTTTGCTTCTGAAGATTTACTTCGGATAGGATTTACTACGGGTGGTGCATACTCTGGTTGCCTATGTACTACAGGCTGTTGAAGAGTTGGCTGTTCTATTTTTGCTTTAGGTATTAGAATTTTAGGTTCTTGAACACGATTAACACCTTTGCCACATTGGCCGCAAAAATTATCTTGTGTTTCTAAATTGTTTCCACAGTTAGTACAAAAATTCATTTTTACATATTTATAACCTGAGATATAAAACCAGTCTTTTTAAAACCTTTATATTTATATTGTTATTATCTCTCTAATATTTTAGAGATAAAGACCAACGTAGATTACTTTTTGATCTGAGCTGTGAACAAGGTATCAAATAATTCAATCATATAATGGTGTGATTTATCAAAATATGCTTTGATTGGGTTATTACCTATAGGATCATCGAAATATTTTTGTACAATTGAAGACATCTCTTTTGTATATTCTAAAGCTTCGTCAATTAATTTCCTATCTAATTTTAAGATAAATCGTCCGGATGGTGATCCTATATTAGCAGATGCCTTATGGTCTCCAATTTTATTCCTAACTCCGTATGTAGTACTAGTTTTATATCGAGTTAAAAATGCTTCTATTTCTTTTTGAACATCTTTAGACCTATATTTGTATATATAATTTTTTAAGGATATTTCGTCTCGCTGACCCTTATTAAGCAGGGAATTTAAAGTTGATATTGATTCGAAGTAGTATAAGGTAGTATGCAAATTTACATACTGAGCGATAGGGCTATTTATAAAAAATTGTTTTTCCATCGCACTAGTCGTGGCGTGTTCATATCTATCATATATTTCTGATAATTCCTTGGACCAATCCAAAAACGTCTGAACTTCGTTCAACATTTGTACAATCTTATCCTCTAGCTCTAACTTATCAAGCATATTTTAGCTGTATAATATGTATTCTAAAAACGGGGTGTAGTGGTATATCTGACACCTCTACAATATTCTATTTGACCTATAAATTTGTCCCATATTGTTTTTGTAACTTCACTAGCTAATAATTCTATGATTCCCATCCTGACAGAATTGTATGAAAATATATCATTTTCAAGGTCATGGATCTCTTTGCATAATTGATATTCATCAGGGCCCATTAGCATAGGTTCTTTGGCTTTCAGTTCAAAGTGTTCTTTGTTTAAAACTAAATATTGCTGATTCATATTCTCAATGAGTTTAATAATGCCATTTGTTTTAATTTTATATTTGGTCAAAATTAATCCAAGAGGTAATAACTTATTAATTATTCTCGGGTGGTTGTATCCATATCCCAACTTTGCTTTACTGAAATGATTCTTAACTAATTGAATATACAACTCGATAGCAGGTTTAACTTCAAACACTTTATTATTAAGATTGTTGTTTAGTTCTAATAATAAGGTTTCCTGTATCTGTTCTAAGTTGAATAAAAAGCTTTCGTCAACGTGTTCAGTTTTATGGAAATACCAACTAAAAATGTTAAATTGTGTTCGATATAACTTGCCCAGATCGGAATTAAATTTTTTCTTTATTCCATAAAGAATTCTCAAATTGTTTTGGACAGATTGAATAATTGGAAAGCCGATTTGTTTTCCCTCAAGTCCCATATCTCTTGCAAGATCTAGTAAGAAATCGCTCCATCTTTTCATTAAAGATGTATACGCACTTCTGAATTCTACTTGTTTCTCAGCATCTTCTAAATTCATAATGGCATTAATCATATTGGCCTGCCATCCATGAAAATTTATGAAAAGCTCGCTTAGGGATAAATTGACACCACTTAGCAGTGATAAGACTAGAGTAGTCTTCTTTAAATTCTTAAATAGATCATTCCAAAATATATCATCACTAGGATACTTATTCCATCCAATTATGATTTGGCTAAAATAAATATTAACGATTTCCTTGATAAAGGATTCAGACTCTTTACTGGAAACACATGCCAACGCTGTATTATCAATAGCCTGGACAATCTGACTATAGTTGAAATGATTATACTCCTTACTCAATAATAAACTAGAAACTCGAGAAAGCGATTTAGTTGATTCCCAAATCCAATCTCTTTCTTTGGATAAAGATAACTTATCAGTAAGTCCTATGTAATAGCTTAAAATCAAGCTTAGAATTGGGTTCTCACCTGCAGAACCCATGCTTTTATCTGCGTATCCTATATACTGCGAAATTTTAATTAACTGCTCGTAAAGGCTTAAAAAATAATAAATATTTTCCTTGCGTTTATCGTGGATAATTCTATTACTTATAGATTCAAGGTATTCTAAAATTGTGGTGGTAAACCCTTCATCTTCAAAAGTATACGCACCCCATAAACCAGCCGGGACTCGCATTATTTGGTTATTTCTCAGACCTAGATGTAAGAGGTATATATCAAAGATATATTTTAATGTTAAATTAAACGAATGTATTTCGTTCTTTGAAAGTAAACGTAGCCCTATTTCATAAAGGTATTTAACATTTTCCAATACCTCAGTGTTCCAATTGGGAATTGATTTATACTGGACAGCGACAGTTAGATTTTTATCCGCTTCCTTATATTCAAAAATTTTATTTTGAATTTTAGCTTGTTTAAGAAAATCTTTATTGATATTTCTTAATTGTAAAAATGCGTCATCCCTAATCTTAGTCAAGGTTGTTTCCGGGTTAATTCGCTCTCTCAGCTCTTTGTATAAAGAGTATATTAGAAGGAATGCTACAAATAATATAGCTATTAATATTTCAACAACAATATGGTGGACAAATATTGGTACAAGAAAAGAAGTGAAAGTGAGCATTGTCAATGACCAAAATATATATTTTTCTTTTTTATCCTGAATAAACTTATTCAAGTATTGGGTAGAAAAAAGGTCTGCTGTACTTTGCAGAATGAAAGTGGAAAATGAGAATATAATAGCGATTGAGGCTCCGATTATACCTGCTATGGTAAACCCTAAGCTGGATAAGTAATCAGGTGCAAGAGTTAAGTTCAAATGCACTAGTTGTTTATGGAGTAAGAATAATGCAATACAAAATATAATTATATAAAAATAAGAGGAATTAATGACTGTCGATAATGCTTTCTTGAATTTGGACCAATAAAGGTTAAGATATTGTTTGCACCTGTAAAAATACAAAATTAACTTCTGTTTTAGGGTAAATGTTTTTACCTGAACTGGTTGCTCATCCATATATAAAATATAATTGCTCTGAATTCTGTTTCAATTAAGCTAATTTTATCACTTTCCAAAGTTATCCACAACTTCCAAAACTGGAGAGAGCACCTATAAAGTTATAGAATTTAGATATGGATCCCAAAGACCCTCTATACGGATATTACACAGCACACCCTAATGTAAGAAGTAGGTTTTTTAAAACGTTAATACGATGCCCTTTATGCGATAAGCCTATCGGTGAAAGATTAGGTAATCAATGGTGGTTCATGGCAGGCAATAATAAGCAATTTGCAAAGACAGCAGTCATAATGGGTCAAGATGTACCTCACGGAAGCTATGAAGTTAAATGTTCAGATTCGGGCTGTGAGGGTAGTCATTTATTCGCTTGGATTAATAATAAATTTGGAGTGCACCGAAAAATAAACACCGAAATTATTGACAACGATTCAGACAAGAGTTAACATGATAGTATCAATTTAATATAAAGCAAATCTGGAACGCCCAGGTATGTATCTACTTAATTAGTAGGTGCGTATCTGGGCGTTTTTTGCTTTACGAAAGGAAAAATATGCAAGAAAAAATGCAGGTGCAGTATGTGCCAATAAACCAACTTAAGCCAAGTGAATACAATCCCCGTAAATGGGATAAGGACACAACTGAGCAACTTACTGAAAGTATTAAGCGGTACGGCTTGGTTGATCCAATTTTGATCAACATGGCAGAGAATCGTCAGTTTGTGGTCGTCGGTGGCAATTACCGCCTTCATATAGCCAAGCTACTAGGTTATAGCGAAGTACCTACTGTGCATGTAAATATTCCAGATATCGAAAAAGAGAAGGAACTCAATATTCGACTAAATAAAAACCAAGGTGAATTTGATCTTGAGTTACTAGCCCAGTTCGATGAATCATTCCTATCTGACATAGGTTTCTCTAGCGAAGAACTTGATGATGTTTTTCCAACTGAAGAAAATCCAGAACAATTTGATTTAAAAAAGGAGCTCGAGAAATTAAATATTTTCGAAGTTACTGTGCAAGTTGGAGATGTCTACGATCTTAATGGTTCAAGGCTAATGTGTGGCAATAGCATGGTCGAGACAGATGTTTTGAAACTGATGAACGGGGAAAAAGCAGATATGTGTTTTACAGATCCCCCATATCTGCTCGATTATCTAAAAGGCAAGAAAAAGTCCAATTCAACTGAAGGGTTCGGTTATAAGCGTGATCGTCACTATCTTGGTACGGATGAATTGCCAGACGACTTCACTGAGCTTTGGATGGCAAACATCGCTAAAATCCAAAAGCCTGACTTCGCTATCATTGTGTACGAGAACTGGAAGAACATGCGAATCATATGGAATGAAATGGAAAAGTACTGGAAAGTCAAAAATATGCTAATTTGGCACTTACCTAATCGTACCCAAGGGTTTGCTGCAAAGTATAAGTTCTTTTCCAAGTATGATATTGCTATGACAGGAGCAATTGGCAATGTTGAATACAACATAGAAGATGAAGAGATGCCATTGCAAGAAGAATACGAAAATGCACTGTACGCAATATCAGGAAAGCCACATTGGGAAAGTTATGAAAAAGGCAAAAAGATTTGCCCGACCGATTTCATCGAATACAAATCTGATGATGCAAAATCGTCAGGCCAAGGAATAATTTTCGGTACTAAGCCAATTGAGATTCTGATTCCTTATATAAAAGTTTTAACTAAGCGAAACGATTTAATTATTGAGCCATTCGGTGGCAGTGGATCAACATTAATCGCAGCGACTAAGATGCAGAGACGTTGCTATATTATGGAGAAATCTCCTGTGTATGCCGAAGTAATTATTAAACGTTGGGAAAATTTAACCGGTCTTAAAGCCAAGAAAGTAAATGATTGATCATGAATCAAAACAGAAGCTACTCCAAGAACTGGAGAAAACAGGAATTGTGTTTTCAGCATGTCTAAAATCTGGTATTGATAAATCTACATATTATCGCTGGCTAGAAAAAGATAAAGGTTTTTCTAAGCAAGCCAAACGAGCAGTTCGGTTAGGAAGAACTAATATAATTGACATTGCTGAACACGCGCTACTGCTTAATGTAAAGGATAAGAAAATGGATGCAATAAAATATGTATTATCCCATAATTCGCCACGATATAGACAGAAGACCGATAGCAAGGTTACCATACAGCACTTTAGTAAAAAGGAGGGCGTAGAAAAACGATATACATTCACAGATCTGATGCGTGATTTAGATAACATTGAAAAAGGCCAAACCGACGATGTACATCCAGAGCTTCTTAAGCAACACGAAAGGGATAAAAAAGTTTCTGGACTTAATAGTGATCCTCCGGTATCGTCTGACTACGATTCATATAATTACTAAATTAAAGGGTATCTGAGCCTCCCTAGCTCGTTGCTAAAGCGCTGAATTATCAGTATAATTAACTTAACGATTCATTAAGTAGCCTAAACCAGTGGTGACATTGGCATGGTGAAAAGACTCATCAAAAATACTGAACCCTACGTTTAGCGCTTTTGATGAGCCATACTCCGAAAGGTGTATGGGATCGCAAGATCCGGCTAGCGTGGGGCTTTGTGTTTCTACGCCGGCGGAAAGACTCATCAAAATGCAAGAAGACAAAGTAAGTGTTAAAAAGCCATTTTACAAAAAATGGTGGTTCTGGGTAATAGTTGTAGTTGTGCTGTTTACTATCGGGAACAATGCAAAAAATACACCCCCGAACCAAGAGACCTCTGTACCAGCTGTAGCCGATAGAACTGAACAGGCAGAGCCGACTACTACACCAGCTCCAGTCACGCCAACAATGCAGACGCTGTTGGAACTTAAAGGTAATGGATCAAAGACTACACAGAAGTTTACAGCAAGTGGTGATTGGGATCTCGAATGGACCTATGATTGCTCAAACTTTTATGGAGGCCAAGGAGTGTTCCAGGTATATGTATATAATCACGATGGAACTATGTCATTTCAGAATGGGTTGATAAATCAATCCGGAAGTAAAGATGCAGGAGTAGAACATTATCATAAAGGTGGTACGTTTTATCTCCAAGTCAATTCTGTATGCGCTTGGACAATGAAAGTAACGGGATAATCGATACCTCTGTATCTTTACAGAGGTATACCATCTTATTTCTTGACCTCTACTAAAACCTGGTACTTTACTGGCGTGATAGTTACTCCAGGGATTTTATTCAAAAATGGATTTACCATTTTATAAATACATGGGGTCTGAGACACATAATCGAAGACTACATACAAATGGTAATCTTTGTCAGATTTAGCTACGGCGATTTCATTTTCTGAAATGAAAAAACGGAAAGAAGAATTTGGCTTGCCCTTAACTGCTTTAACCTCTATATGTTTTTCTTTACCTGAACTATCGTATGATAATACATCATAGCCGTAGCTATCTGATTCAAGCGATACTTGAGTTACTTGACTTGCAAATTTTTTCTTACCAAGAGTTAGTAAATTTTCTTTTTCGTATTTAATTACGACTTGTTCCGCAAAATCTCCTACAATTTTATTGTTCGCATCTCTTTCTGCATAATCAATTTTATTTGCAATCACGCTTTTAACTCTTCCGGTAGACTTAGGACGTAACGATGGGCTTATAGTTATATCAACTAGCTGTGGTTTAACATCTCCAAGTTTTGGTAATTGATTAGCGCCAACTATTTGTTCTACAATATCACTTTGTTCTTGTGTTGATTTCTTTTGCAATGTATCAAAAATCTTTTGATAATTGGGATTTGATGAATAAAACTGCCACCCATCATTTGTGGTAAGGTATTCAAAATATCCTTTATCACTAAAATCTCTATGAGAAAAACTGTTTAGAATAACTTTAATATCTTTCTTTGAAATATTTGAGGTTATATTATTTTTCTTATCTTTTTCAATATAAGAAGATGTTGAGAGCATGTCAAAAAAGCGTTTAACGTTATCTTGAAAATCTGTAATTCCTAATTCGTGTGCTTTTTGTGCGAATATATCTTGGTAAGGGGTTTTATCTTTAGCATTTCTATAACCGCGCAATAGTTTAACAACCGTTGGCAATTCGTTCTTTTCATTAACCCAACACACAAAAAGTGCATATTCCTTAAAAGTAATATTGCCAACTGTATCAAGCAATTGTAATAAAATCTCCATTGGTGCGACCTTAATGGCAATTTTATTATTTATAAAAGGTGCGTCTAGATAAACCTTCATTAATTGTTCATCAAGGATTTTTTGTTTGTACGGTGAATTAATAAAAGTCTCTCCAGCATTTGATAGTTTTAAACTATCACCGCCAAGATTTATTACAAAACCTAAATAGCGCAATGTAATACTACTGCGAGTAGTTAGTTTTTTAAGGTTAACTGTTAATTCTTGATGGATTTTATTGATTGCGTCGGTAGTGTATTCTTTCTGTTTGGCTTTTCGCCAGAAATTACTACCATTTTTACCATCAAGAAATCTTTGATAATTATTTATCATATTTATTTAAAACTTTAAAAATTCTATTTGCTATCGCCTCGGCTAATAATGGTGGTACAGCATTTCCAATTTGTGTACCAACAGAACTTTTGCTCCCATAAAATATGAAATCATCGTCAAACGATTGGATCCTTGCAGCCTCTCTAGGTGTAAGGGCTCTATGTTGAGATGGATGAGTAACGCGCCCTACAGAGGGCGTGTCGAATCTAGTAGTGATAGTATAAGCAGGTTTGTTTCTATCAAGCCTACCAAAAGCACCACTGTGAACGGATTTAGTTTGAAGATTCAAGGGGATACTAGATCTTCCTTCGCCTTCTTTAATATTTTTAAGTATATCAATAATACGAGAGTCGTGCTGAGTAGCTGAATGATTATATAACTTTTCACTTTTACCGCGTCTTGCTTTTTGATAAGGAGTAAGTTTATTTGACGGTGAATAAGATGATTCAAAACTACCTGAACCGGCATTAACTTTGGGCAAATCCAAAATTGATTCAGCGACAGTCACATATGGATTTTTTGTATCACTTCCATGTGTCTTTACTGGAAAAAATTCCTCAGGATCTACGCCTATTTTATTACCAATAAACACCGCTCTTTTCCTAAGCTGAGGCACTCCATATTCAGCGGCAAGGAGTATATGTACTTTAGTCTTATATCCTATCTCTTTAAATTTGTTTATTATTTCATCCTTTATTGCACCATTATGTATATTAAGCATAGCAGCCACATTCTCCATTACAAATACCTTTGGCTGAATATATTTGACTACTCTGATGAATTCTTTAACATGGTCATTTCTTGGATCGTTTA
>CAYOVR010000023.1:0-14449 GCA_964407465.1 uncultured Candidatus Saccharibacteria bacterium | reverse complement strand
GACTTTATTAGATATATTAAATAAAATATAAAAATTTGAATTATTAAGATATTTTTTTCATAAATATATAAATCTTTAAAAATTTTTTTAAAAAAATGGAGAACAATGTTTTAAATATACTAAACCAACCTCCAAAGCTTTATCAAGCAAACAATGTAGCTAATTATGCTACAGCTGTGGAAGATAATGCTCCAGAAGGACTTCCTTTACCTAATCCTACTATTCTCTATGATATTAGAAGAAATGGAAGACCTTCATTTCCTATACATCATCATGAAACTTTTTGGTCTTTGGGTATAGGAGTAGATTTAACAAGAGAAAGAACATTATTTACAGGTTCCACATGGGATAGGATATGGAGATTTTGTAGAACTCATGCAGGATCTGGAAGAGTATATTTGGATACAATAGCTCCATTAATGGAACAAATAGCTTTATTGAGAAGACAACAAGATCAAGAAATACCACAAAATTTTAAATTATTACTTCAAATATTTTATTATTTCTTTTCCGAAATATTAAGAAGTCCCCCTCCAAATAGTATGGAAAATATTCAAATTGCAAATCCTGAAATGGATTTTGTGAGAGATAGACCAAATCCCATTCCACCTAATTTAATAGGATTAACAAATCCTCTACCTATAATGGGAAGAACTCGATGGCAAAGAAGACCTCTTGAAGAACTGGTTGAGAGATTTTTAAATATAGATAGAGCAACAGCTCGCAATTTTATGTTGGAAAGACCTTTTGCTGATAGACCGTGGCAACAAATATTTGTTAATCGTCATATATCAATAGATGTTTACAATCTTTTTTTAAGTTTTTATCACAAAATAATGTTATGGGCTCTTAGTTCTGAGAAATCAAATTTGGAAAAAATGACTCTGGGATTTGATGTTAGAAATATTCATGATGAAAAATATGGAAACATAGAAAATAATCCATATAGTTTATGGTTAAAGTTATATATGGCTTTTATTCAAAATTTAAATTATAGATTATATAAAAAAATTATAAAAGATAGTCTTTTAAGCCTTCCATCAAGAAGACATCAGGGAAATAATATACAATTAGCAATTCCCAATGAGATGGGTAATTTGTTGTATTGGAATTGTAATTTTTCAAATCAAATGCTTTGGAATGACAATCCAAATATATTCAATGAGATAAATGATAGGAATACTAACGTATTTGGACCAAACAATTTTTATCCCAATCGACAATTTTATGGTTTAAATGGGGAATTTAAAGGGTCAAATATTAATTTATCAAAATTAGCTGGAGATTTTATATTTAATCTTTTAAATTTATATCCAAGAAATCAACAAAATTTAATAGGAAATTTTTTTAATGTTGTTTTTAATTATTGGTCAAATTTTGAGGATGCTGGAGCGCAATTTTTTCGAGGTTATCATACAGACAATGTTAATATTCATATGAGAGATGTTATTTTAGCTTTACAAACAGAACAAAGAAATGTTAATGCTGAAGATGAGCATGATAGAGAGGCTTTTGGTTTTTTAGTTATGCAACTTATATTACATAAAATAAGCCAAAAAATATTGTCTTATATGCAAAACTATATGGATATGCAAGATGAATTTGATGCTCCTTTTCAATATGTTTTAAATGATCTAGTTATACCTGGAGAATTACGTTTAACCAATGAAAACGCTTTAGATGGTTATATAAGAGAGGTTTCAATTGTTGGGTTTAAATATTTTGGTTTTTTAGAAGATAACAACCAAAATAACTTGCAGGGTGCTAGAAGTTTAGAATTTATTCGTGCTTTCCATGGTGTAAGCTCCTTATGGTGCGACATATTCACACCTGAAGGTGGGAAAAATTGTTTAATGCAAGTTTACGAATATTTATTTAAAGAAAATTTAAATCTCTTAAAGATTGAGAGTTGGGAAAATGATATAGAATATTTTAGCTATTTACAAGGGATAATAGCACCAAATATTTATAATAAATTTATAAATCATATAACAAATGGTGAAGTTTGGGAATCCTTAAAAATTTATAATTCTTTAACAAATATAGTTATAAAAGCTGTTTTGTATATTTACAATAGTAATGTGACAATATTTAAAGAAGAATTTAATACAGATATGAAAACGGTTAGAATAATATTATTGCACAATTCTGAAATTGGTATTATTGGTAAAAATAATTTTGATAAATTAGAGGGATTTAGAAGATTTGCTAAAAATTGGTGGAATTTCCCAAATAATCCTAAAAATATGAAAAAAGTAAAAAAAACAATAGAAGATGAAAGCGGTGAAACATTAGAGTATTTTGATAAAAAAAACCAATATGTAATTTACGGAAAAAATGAAGAAAAAAATAAATATAAGAAAATTATATTTCAAAAAGCTGAAAACGGTCTTGTTGAAGATTGGGGACTTGTTGAGGTGAAGAAAAATAAGAAAAGAAAAGTAGAAAACGATTCAAAAGATGAGAAAAAATATAAAAATGTTGATGTCTGGGGTTGGGATTGTGAAACAGTAATTTTGGATTATAAAAAAGAGGATGTATGGCATAAATATTCTGTTTATTGTATATGTTTTGTTAATTTGAAGGGTGATAAAAAACTGTTTTGGGGTACAAATTCTATACGTGATTTAATAGTTTGGATTAATGATTTAATAAAAGAAAATGAACAAAGTAAAAGCGATATAAAAAAAAATGGTAAAAAATATATATTATTTTATTCATTTAATGGAGCTAGATTTGACAATATATTTTTATTAACAGAATTTTTGTTTTATTTTCATTTAAATATGAAAATAGTTGGCAAACCAGAAAATTTAAAATGTATTGCTTTATGGGAAACAATATTTTTTATGGATATTAGACTTATTTATACAACCGGTGATTTACAGAAATTATCAAGAGATCTTTTACATGAACAAAAAGAAGAATTTGATATTATGAAGGTTATAAAATCACCAAAATTATTTGAAGAAAACAAAGATGACATAATAAAGTATTGTTTTAAAGATTGTTTGTTGGTATGTAAATTGGTTGACATCACAAAAAATTTTATAGAAAAATTATTTAAAAATTTTAATAAAGAAGTCGAATATTCACAATTTAAATGGTTTCAACCAACAATTTCTTTACTTTCTATTAATCTATGGAAGTCTTTATTCACACCATTATCTTCAATATTTGGTAGCAATGATTGGGATTTGTATAATGTTGAAAAATCTTCTTATAAGGGTGGTATGAATTTACCAATAAGACGTGAATTTGTTAGCACAAGATTATTGCCTTTTTTATATGGATACGATATAGTATCTTCTTATCCTTATTGTATGAAATATTTTGCAATGCCTATAGTATTTATTGGTTCAAAAATATATGAGAATCCCATAAGAATAAATAGTGGATATCCTCTTGAAATGACAAATTTATATTTGATTCGTTTTAGATTTAGAAAAGATTTTAAAATACCTTTTTTACCAATAAGAATAAAAATAAGTAGCAAATTAAATGGATTGGTTTATTTACAATCTAATTATGAAAATCCAGAAGGTGAATGGATTTGGGGTCATGAAATTATGATTGCTTTACCATATATGGAGATAATAGAATGTTTTGAAGTAAAAAAGTATAAAAGTGAATTTATATTTTATGAGTTTATTGATTCTCTATATAAAGAAAGAAAGAAAGCTAAAGAAGAGGATAATAATAGTTTTGCCTTCTTTTTAAAAATAGTTATGAATTCCTGCTATGGGAAATTTGGACAACAAAAATTTCCATATACAGAAATAATTCATGGTAATCAATTTAATGAATATTTAATTGGAAAGAATCTTGAAAAATTTAATGTTGTAGATTCTGATTTTATTCAGGGAGTAAAAAATATTATTGCGTTTACAGAACCAATACAGGGATCGCCATATTTTTCTGTAAATTTTCATCCAAATAACGATTTAAATTTTATTGGTGGATGTGTTAGAATATCTTCTTATATAGCAGCCTGTGCAAGAATTAGATTAGTTCAAGGTATGTTGGATGTTGGATTAGAAAATGTTTATTATTTTGATACTGACAGTGTTTTTACAACTAAAAAAATGAGTGTTAATATGTTAGGAGATGAATTGGGCTTATGGAATTTAGAACATAACAATATAATTGAAGCTTACTTTTTAAATCCCAAAGTTTATGCTTTTAAAAGAGAGGATGGAAAAATTGTGATGAAATGTAAAGGAATTCCACAAAAAATTTTAAAATGGGAAATGTTTATGGATTTAAAAATGAAAAAAGAAAGTAAAATAACCAATATTAGTCAAATAAAACATTTGTTAACAAATATTTATTTTACAGAGGGAATGGTGAAAAAAATAAAAGTTTTAGATATAAAAAGAAAATATTATGAAAATGGAGATTCAAAACCGTTTGAGAATATTAATGAGCTTTTGGAATATCATGAGGAATATTTACCTAAAATTTTAAAAACTAAATATAAAAAAATATAAATTAAGCTATTTGATCATTATTAGTTAATTCTTCTATATAAGTAAATCCAGATAAAACTTCAATAGATTTTGTAGCCTCACCTTCTTTTTTTGTGTCCACAATTTCAATAACAGCTTCTGGATCTTGTTTTTTTAAACCCTCAACAATATCATTAATTGAATTTTCAAGTTTTTCTCCTCCTTTATTTATAGCATTTAACAAAAAATTGCCGGCTATAATAAATCCCAAAGAAATTAATATTTTTTTAAATATTTTCAATAAAGTTTCTCTAAACTCTGCATTATTTCTAAGGTTATTTAAAACATTCATTCCAGCTCTAAAATGATTGTATAATGAAATAAGATTTGGTGAATTTCTTTCCATATATTCCGCATATCTATTTGTCCAACCGTTAATTAAATCTCTACCATGAGATTCCAAAATTTGCAATCTCTGTAAAATGGAATAATTATCTACTCCAGCATTTGCAAAATTATCAAACAAAACTTGAGCGTTATTTGTTTGAAGTCTTCCCAATCCAGTATTTACTTCTGGTAAGGCGTCAACAAGTTCTGCCAAATTACTTCCTAATTGTATTAAATCATTTCCATCAACTAAATTTCTCTCTGGTAAAATGGCTGCAAATCTTTGTCTAAAAATATTAAAAACCTGAGAGTTTTGTATTGTATTTAAAATTTGTGTTCCTCTAGCTAAACCACCAATTTGTCTATCGGCAGATGTATCCGAGTGTAAAGAGTTTATTAAAGTTTGGTAAAACTGTTGTACCTCAGATTGTGAAATGTTTGGTGCCCTCACAGTTCCCAATCCAAACCATTGATATGGAATTGTTACAAAAACATCGTGTAAAGTTTCTCTCATGATTATATCATTAAGCGATTCTTCGTTAGCGCTAAAACCAATTCTTTCTAAAATGTCTGGTAATTCACTGGATGTGTTATCTCTAATAGTATTTTGAGGTCTTCCTCTTATTACCCCAATAATTTTAGGTAAATTCGCATTTAAATAATTATCATTTGACCATGCTACATTTGACAAAGAAATAATATATCTAACTCTTTGATTTAATTCTGGAATAAAATTACGAATAGTTTCTGTATATACATTTCGATCAGGAATTTCAATACTGTTATTAATAATATTTAATTCTTCTGAAGTACTATTATTATAACACGCCAATAAGATATAGATATAAATTAAACGCAAAACTTCTCCACCGTTTGGAACTTGTCCTCCCAACAATTGTATTATTCTTTTAAGTAAATTTTTGAGAACTAATCTAAGATGGTTTTCACCTTGATTATTTGAAGCATTAAAAATATATAAATTGTTAATAAATCGATTGGGACTAAAATCAATAAATCTACTTGGATCCGCACTATAGCGTTGTCTAACTACAAGTTCAATTGTTCTTAAAGGATTAGCAATAAACCCTTGAAAACTTTGTTCATTATTAATTCTTGATTGTATAAAATTCAAATCACTACCCAAACTATTTCTTAAATCTTCTTCACGTTCAGCCGGTCTATTAGTTAAACTATTTAAAACATGCATCACAATATTAACATCCACAGATAAATTATTGTTGGTTATAGAATTAACAGCATTGTTAATTCCAACTAATATTGTGTCTAAACCATGTCTTTCAGAAAGATACCCTCTCATAGCCATATCATTTTGCGACATTAATGCTGGTTCTTGTTCTTTTTTTTCCTCTTCTTCTTCAATTTGATTTTGTTTTTCTACATTGTTTTCTTTTTTCTCTTCTTCTTCTTTTTCTATTTTTTTTGTTTGTGTAGCCATAGGATAGACACGAATATTGTGTTCTTCTGGTGGTTTCACCATATTAGCCCATTCTGTTCCCTTTGAAATTTTAAAATTATTAAATGAATATTCTGAAATTAAATCTTTTGCGCTTACAAAATTTCTAAAATAATTTTGAATTTCCAAATATAAAAGTATATCGAATTGATTCAATTTTCCTTCCACAAAAATTATTTCACCAGTACTTTTATTTTCACTTGAAGAAATACTATCGCTAGTTATTAAACCTATTGCCACAGCTATTGAGGCTATAGCTGCTTGTATAGGAGCAGACATAAGTGACAGTAGTAAAATTGGAGTTAATCTTCTCCTTTTTCCATCTTTAATATTTAAAAGTTCATAAAGTTCATTAAATCCTCTATTCTCCATAGAAACCTGTCTTCCTTGTGCAAATTGTTGTATTGTATTAATTATAAAATCTTTATTTTTTTTTGATAACGGTCCATAATTAGATATTTTTATTTTCCAAACATTACACACATGTTCTTTTTTCATACAACTGAAAACGTGATATCCCCAATTTTCATTTATGGATATTTCTTGAGTACCATTAAACATTTTAAATCCACCATTAACATCTGGTTTAAAACTATAACCAGAAACTTTACAAACCCAACCATCATCAGAAAATGAGTCGTCTTGATCGTAAGAATTATATTCCCTAATTGAAACATTATTGCTTGAGGTGTTAAAAGAAGTTCTATCCACACCCATATAAGAGAAAAGAACGCTTGCTGTTCCTATCCATTTTCTTATATATTCTTCAGGATCTATTTTTACAGACATTATTAAAATTAAATGAATAAAAATTAATTATAGTTTTTAAAAAAAAATTTTATATATTATTTTTATTATCTTCTCGCTCCAATTCCTTCCACAAGGTTTTGTTCAAAAAGTTGATTTGAACCAAATCCATTTGTTATAGTTAATTCAACGACTGGTGGTTTTAAAGCGTTTAAAATATTTAACAAATTCACTTCAGCAATAGATTTAGTAAATTCTTGTGTTTTCCAAACAATTTGTTCTTTGTTTAATGCATTTTGAACTAAAGTGTTATGGATAGCTTTTTGTTTTTTATGTAATAATATATTTTCAATATCAGCCAATTTATTAGGTTCTTCTTTTATCATCGAATCACTTGAAGCTTGAAAAACATCATTATCTTCTCCTAAAACACATCCAGCAGTTTGATCTATTTTTACAATAAAATTTTTAACAGATTCCAAAGGCACTTCTTGAACTTCAGGAATATTGTCTACATTGTCTATATCACCTGTAACGTTATCTGTTGGTAAATTAAAAGTTGTAAAATCTTGTGATTGTTGATCAATAGCGTCTTTATCTTTTCTCAAATATTTGGTTTTTCTCATAACAAATCTTTTCCTTATATTATTTCTATTATTTTGAGCCAAACTTGGATCTACAAAATCTGTATTATGACTTTCTATTGTCAAATGTAGTAGATCTTTAACAGGTCCAAAATCTATCTCACCACTAAAACTTAATCTTGAAAAATAATGAAATAGGTGAAATTTTGTTAACATAAGAAAACTTTCAAAATTTGTTTGTGGGTTTGCAAGGTACATATAATTTAATTCATCGTAATATTCATTTTTTTTTCGCAAACCAACACCAGCTACAGAAAGTATTGATCGTAAAGACAAAGCATCTCTTATCATTTCAAATACAACAATTAGCATATTAAATTGTGCTTGTCCCTGAGGAAGTTTTTTTATTAGCTTTACCAATCTTCTATTTCCCGCTATTGAAAAATCCGGAGTGGCATTCCAATTTGTTAATACAAGATATTTATACATTTCTGTTGGTAAATCTATTACTTGATCAGAGCTTTGTTGATTTTTTGTGCTTCTACTATAAATATTTTGAAAATCAGCAATCCAATCCAAATCAAAAACAGCATTTGGTTCCTGTGAGGTAGAACTTGATACCAATATTTCCAATAATCTTTTATGTACCTCCCAAAAAATCAACTCAATACTACCAAAACCTTTATATCTGAAAGCTTTTTTTCTTGCTTCCTCCATTGTGTTATAAGCTTCTTGTAGACCACTTTCACCTTGAACAAAGGCGTTTTCGTTTGGTCTCAAAACAAATTTGTTTCCATTATCTTTTACCAAAAATAAACCCCAACGCAATTTTGTTTGAATATTTAATAAATTTAACCAATAAGTCATTGTTGGTGAAATAGCTTCTATATTTGGATTATCAAAACTTCTTATGTCAGTTTTTGCTTTTCCAAATAAAAGCATCATAAATTTTAAAGATGGTTTAAAAAACTTTTCTTTATTTTTTATTATACCTTGCAAGCCTTTAACTTCAACAATATCCTGTATTTTTTGTTTTAAAATTTTATTTTCTTGTTTATATTGTTCAAATTCTTTACTTAAAAAAGCCATATTTTCAGTATTTTCACTTACACCTTGTTTGGCTCTCAAAATTTGTTGTGATAGTTCTTGATTATCTTGAGTCAATTTATAAACTTGTTGTTGTAAAGACTCTATTTGTTTTGCATAATTATAAATAGTTTCTTGCATTTGTTTTTCTTGTATTTTAAACGATTCAATTTGTTGTTGAAATGTCGTATCTCGAGAGTTAAATTCATTTTGTATAGATCCAGCATGTTTTAGTTGTTCTGTTAGTTGACTAACCTGTATTTTTAACTGTTCTTGTAAATTTGTGGATTGTTGTGCAATAACCATACCATTATTTTGATTTTCTTGCAACAACAATTTTAATTTTTCCATAATTTTAGGTATTGTTATCAAAACCCCTTTAATATTATTTCTATTTATTTCTCCATTTAAATTATCTATCAAATTCTGAAATTCAAAACTGTTAACTCCAGGATGTAAATCTTTTAAACCTATAAGTGATTGTACAATTGTTGACATATGTTGTGACATTAAATTTTCAACCTCATTTATTTTTGTTTTATAAAGAGTTATTTCATTTTTCATTGAATCTAATTGCATTGATTGCTCAT
The DNA here is from genome assembly GCA_964407465.1 of uncultured Candidatus Saccharibacteria bacterium. Taxonomy (GTDB): domain Bacteria; phylum Patescibacteriota; class Doudnabacteria; order UBA920; family UBA920; genus JADZEH01. Next base: position 5,133 of record CAYOVR010000023.1, on the reverse strand, counting down.
TTATTGTTGAAATATATCTAGAAATGTCTTGATCTTTAACAGCTATTTGTCTTTGTAAATCGTTTATTTTTAATTTTGCTTCATCTCTTTCTTTTTTTACATTTTCAAGTTGATTTTGTAATTCTGTTATCATAACAGTAGACGAAGAACTTTGATTTTTAAAGTCAGACATTTTAATTTGAAGTTGTGTTTCATATTTTCTACTTTTTTCCATATCTAACGATTTTAAACTATTTATTTCGTTTTCTAAATTCATTTTAATTGATTGTAAACTTTGAACTGATCTATTTTCGTTCAAATAACTTTGATGTAATGAATTTTTTTCTATTTCAAGATTTTTTATTTTTTCTGTGTATTCATTGATTTTGTTTTGCATTTCTTTTATTTCACTTGTTGTACTCCACGAATTACTACTTAAATTTCTTTCCAAATTTACTTTTTCTGTTCTCATTTGATTTATTTCAAATTCAAAATTTCTTAATCTATTTTCATTTTCTGTATTTAATCTTTCTAATTTTGAAATAGCATCATCTTTTCGAAAAATTTCATTTTTTGCTGAATTTAATTCATTCCTCACTCTATTTAAATTATCTTGGGCTGATAAAATTTCCATTTTTCTTTTTTCAACATCGTTTTGTAAATCTCTAATGGTTGTTTCCGATCTTGTAAATTTGGAATTTTCTATTTCTCGCTGTCTTTTTAATTCTTCTTTGCTATCTTTTTCTCTTCTTAGATCTTCTTTTAGATGCTCAATTTGTCTATTTAAATTCAAAACATCTTGCATTGTTGATTCTATTTCCATTGAAGATTTTCCTTGAAGATTGGAGGTTAGATCTCGAACTCTATCTTCTAATCCAGAAATAATTCTTTGCATACTTCTTATTGATTCATCTTTACTAACTTGTAGATTTCTATTTTTTATTTCCATATCTTCAAGATTTTTTCTTAATATTTTTGTTTCATCTAATGTTTGCTTATTTTTATTTACTAACATTTCATTATCGCGAACAATAGATTGTATTTTATTTTCTAATAACTTAACTTGATTCATATCTGTCTCTTTAGCTTTTTCTAATTCGTATTTTATTTTATCAGCTTCATTTTTTAACATAGTCATTTCATTATTGTGGACTAGAATATTTCTCCTTTGTATTTCTTCATATTCTTTTGCCCTTTGTTCAAAACTTATTTTCATAGAACTAATTTCATTAGCATATTTCTGGTTTAATGCGTTTCTTTCTAATTGTAAATTTGTTATTTCATCTTTTAAACCTATCATTTGTCTTTCACTATCGGCTTTATGTAACAACTCGTGAGTTTTTAGAGTTATTTCATTATTCATGGAAAGTATTTTATTTTCTAATCCCTGAATTTTCCCTTGTTGTTCTTGAACCATATATTTATATCTTTCAATATTTTGCTCATTAAAATTTTCTGGATGTATTATTTTTTCATCTTCTTTTAAAGGATTTCTAATGTTAGTATAGTGTTTAACATCAGAAAAAGCTGCATAGCTTCTTTTTTTACCATAAAACATTTTTTATTTTAATAAAACAATATAAATTTTTATGATTTTTTTTGGCATTTTTTTCAAAATTATTTATTATTAATTTTATAAATTTTTATTTAATAATGGAGCATATGGTGGTGCAAATTTTCTATAATAATCTGTTAAAGTATCTGATTTCAAATCTCCACCATTTATATAAGTATCTATAAATGGTTTTATTTTTTCTGTTTTGTCTTTAAATGTGTTGAATTTATTTGAGGTTAGTGTACTATTTAAATAACTTAAATTTGCTAAATCTCCTGCTTTAACATATCTTTGAGGTGTTGCTGTTGCGTTAAGACTAAAATTATTGTTATCAAAATGTTTTATAATTCTATTAGCCATTTTATTTGGATTTTTATAAGCAGCTTCGTCTTTACTTATAATACTTCTAATTTTGTTAAAATATGTTGGACCTTTTATATAACCCAATAACAATCTATATTCTGGATATTTCCTTAATTCTTTTTCATTCCCTAAATTATTAATTCGGATTTTTACATAATCTCTTAATTTTTTTGGTGTTAAAGTTTGTAATTTTCCATTTTTCCAATTTGAAGAATTAGCATAAGGAGCCATTAATCTTCCATCTATTATAGGTATATCATAATACATTTTAAAAGCTATAAGTGATTTTTTAACATCATCTGGTATATTATGAACTCTTTGTTGATTTAATAGCAAAAACGTTTTCATATTTTCTTTCCCTATTTTAGCACTCTCATCAAAAAATTGTTTAGAAGCATCTTCTTCTGGTTTTAACAAAGCTTTTTCATTTCTATGTTGAGCTCTCTTTACTATTTTTTCATGAACTTTTTGATAAAGTTTCATTTGAGATTCTCTATTTGGGAATTTAATTAGTTTTGAAAGTTGTGGATATTTTTGAGTCATAACTTGGTCCACATTTGCAGCAACAGTGCCAAAATTAACTTCTTGTGGCATTGTATCATTTAATGGTGCATAATTTTTATTAAAAATTTCATTATCAAATTCCATTATAAATAGGCTATTTGTTTTAAAAAATATTATTATTTTTTTAAAAAATTATAAAAAGAATTATAAATATTTTCATTGAAATGTTCTTTAAAAAGAAAAACGCTGAACCAGATCATCCAAAAGAAATAGAAAAAAACGAAATACTCGATATTAATAAAGGTGTTACAAGTGTATTACCTCAAATAAAAAAAATAAAAAAACCAAAACCTGTTTGGGATAGTAGATATAAGGTTATTGATGTTCAATATCCTCAAGAATTGGGAGAAGGAAGATTTAAAAAAAAATACAAATTAAATTTAACATACAAATTGGATGATAAAATACATAAAAAAACCATAAGGTTTGGAAAAAAAGATGATCAAGACTTTATCGACTCAGGTGATATAACCAAAAAAAATAGAGTAGCGAACAAGTTAGGAAATACACATAATATGTTTCATGGAAATTTTTGGAGATTACATTTATTGAATGGAGAAACAAAAAGTCTCAGAGAAAATTATTTAAATTTAATTTCTCATATATAAAAATTTATAAATAATATTTTCTATAAATTCATAAAAATTTATTTTTTATTTTTTCTAAAACAATGACTAAAGAACGTGTTCGTTATTATAGCCCTCTTATAGAAAATTATAGGTCAAATTTAATTTTATCTGGTCAAAAAGGAACAAAAGCTCAAAGAGATGTTAGAGGATGGTGGCAAGATTGGGATGATTTAAAACAAAGAATGAAAAATAGAAGATCTACCAAAAAAACTTGGGATAAATATTGGAATATGTATGGAAGTGCAAAAAAAAGAGGTGCAACATTTAAAAATAGATGGAAATCAGAAGCAGCTAATAACCCAAATTATAAAAATATGAGTGGAGGATTGAGAAGAGCTGGTTATTGGCCAAATCCAGAAGGAACTGGAGTAGAAGCTTGGAAAAGATATACAAACAAAATGTTTAATTCGTTGGTTGCTTATTATAAACCAGATAGATTATATCCAACTTTACATAAACCAGTTAATCGATTAATATATAAAAGAGCTATTCGAACAGCTAAGGGTTTAGGTGGATTGGAGCCTCCAAAATAATTTGGAATAATAAATAAAACTTATTTTGAAATTTCTAAATATTAAAACTATATATAATTAAATATGTTATATCTTTGAAATCAACCAATGAACCATCGTTAACATTTTTTACATATAAAAATATTTCATTTGTTGAATTAAATTCTATTTTTCTATTTTCTCCAAATGTTAATACAGAACCCTCATCTCTATTATAAGCTGAAAATGTAAATTTTGGGTTAAATAATCCCACAACTCTATTGTTTTCTTTCTCATAATTTTTAAATGTTATGTCTTGATTTGATGAATTTGTTGAAATTTCCAAAATCCAAATATCATTATAAAGTGTATTTTCACCTCCACAAAAAATTAATTCATCCAAATAAAAATGATTAAACATATTGTTTTTATTTGAAATCTTGATAGGATTTTCATTATTGTAGTTAAAACATCTTTTTCTTTTGTCATCGCTCATTTTTTTTAAAAAAATTATATTTTTTTATAAATTTTTAAATTAATTATTATTATTTTTAGTTATTCCCTTCATTTTACCAACAGGTTTATTATTAAATATTGGTATATCTATTTTTTTTGGTTCTGACTCTAATAGTTTTTCTCTTAATTTTTCTATAGGTATTAATTTATCTTCTTCCTCCATTTTAATATTATATTGAGTTCTTAATTTTTGTAAAGAACAAATAGTGTTAACACAATCATTTTCTAAACCTGTTTGATCCATTTTAACTTTTTTATTTCTAACATTCCAATCATCAAACAAAGAATTAGATTCTTCATTTATCACTCTTTTATATTCAACAGGTTTTTCTCCTATTCCTCCAATATATTTAAAATTTTTGTTTATATTTAAAAATTTCATTTCATAACTATCGGGTTTTTGTTTATATTCCATTTTTTTTTTTAATTTTTTTTAATAAATTTATTATATTTTTGTTTTTAAATTTAAATATATATTTCCATTTATAATATTGATAAAAACAAAATCATACATGTTTTTTAACAAATTTCCAATAAACTTCATATCAATCCAAGAACACACATCTTTTTTTAAAGAACTATATTCGCTAGCATTCAATTGAAATAAAACTACTATATTAATACACGGTCTAATCTGTGGAGGTGTTACAACAAATTTTTGTGAAGTCATTATAAAAGAAACACAACCATTTTTTATTAAATGTCTTCTATTGTAAAATAATCTTGTAAATTTTGGGTTTTGAGCTTCTTTCCTTATTTCACTAATAAAATCATCAAATATAATGAGTAAATTACAATATTTTTGTTGCTCTTTATTAATTTTATCAATAGCTGTATAAATAACACCCAAATCAAAAACATTGAAAAAATTAGTTCCTTTTTCACATTCAACATTTAAAAATTCATAAGGTGAAAATATAATAACAAAATCAAATTTTTCATTTAAAAAATATGGGTTTATTAACATCTCTTCAATTAATGTGCTTTTTCCACTTCCAGGTTTTCCAATTATAAGCATAAAAAACGACTTTGGAAA